>NZ_JBNMNU010000086.1:0-18328 GCF_051278035.1 Clostridium sp. | reverse complement strand
TTCATTTTCCTTGATCAAATACTCTTTATTCACTCCAATATCTATGAAATCCCAAGGGAGTATTTCCTCGTAGCTTCTCTCTCTATAAGCATAGAATTCGCCAGAAACACCACATTCCTCCATAGCTTCTTGCCATATCTCAAAGTTGAAATGCTCAGACCAGCCATCGAATTTTGCACCCTTTTCAAAGGCCTTTATTATAACATCACAAACTCTTCTGTCACCTCTAGCAATAACTGCTTCTAGATATGAAACTAGAGATTCATGGTATTTATAAGTAACTGCCTTACTTTTAATAGCATATTTAACTGCTTTGATTTTTTCCACTACCTCATCCATTGTGCTTTGAGGTGCCCATTGGAAAGGTGTAAATGGTTTTGGTACAAATATAGCTGAGCTTGCATTAACTCTGAGACCCCTTTTCCTTACTTCTTTTGGAATCTTGAAGTATTCATCTGCAACCTTATCTGATAACTGCGCTATTCCTTTTACATCTTCTATAGTTTCATAAGGGAGTCCCACCATAAAATAAAGTTTTATAGTTGACCATCCTGAAGCAAACACGCTGCTAGCAGCTTCTAAGATTTTTTCTTCTGTAACCCCTTTGTTTATAATATCTCTCATTCTCTGAGTTCCAGCTTCTGGTGCAAATGTTAAACCTGTTTTTCTAACCTTTTGTATTTCCTTAATTAGATCTACAGAAAAAGAATCTATTCTAATAGATGGCAAGGATATACCAACGTTATCATCCTTATATTTTTCTATAAGCGTCGCTATAAGGTTTCTTATATCTGAATAATCACAAATACTAAGTGAACTTAGAGATATTTCCCTATATCCCGTATTCTTTAATAATATATCTGCAGCCTCTACAAGACTTTCAGTGCTTTTTTCTCTTACAGGTCTATATATCATGCCAGCTTGGCAAAATCTACATCCATTAGTGCATCCCCTAAATGTCTCAAGGATTACCCTGTCATGAACTATCTCAACATATGGAACTATCATCTTGTCTGGGAAAGCAACCTCGTCAAGATCTACTACGAATCTTTTTGATACGATACTTTTAACATCTTCATATTTAGGCTTAAATTCATGGATAGTGTTGTCATCATTATAGGTAACCTCGTACAATGAAGGTACATACACTCCTCTTACCTTAGATATTTCCCTTAAGAATTCACTTTTCTTGCCCTTACCTATGTATTTTTTATAAATATCTAGAACCTCATTCATTATTTCTTCGCCTTCACCAAGTTCAAAAAAATCCACTATATCATGCAGTGGCTCAGGATTATAAGCGCAAGGACCCCCTGCCATAATTATTGGTTCATCCTCGCCCCTCTCAGATGCTCTTATAGTTATGCCCGACATATCTAGCATATTAAGTATGTTAGTATAGCTCATCTCATATTGTAGCGTAAACCCTAGAAAATCGAATTCGCTTAATGAATCTTTACTCTCTAGTGCATACAATTCTATATTGTTTTTTCTCATTTCGCTTTCCATATCTGGCCAAGGAGCGAATGCTCTTTCACAGTAAGTGTCGGTTCTAGAATTTAAAACATGATAAAGTATCCTACTTCCTAAATGTGACATACCAACTTCATACACATCTGGGAAACAAAAAGCAAATCTTATATCCACACTTTCTTTATCTTTATAGCAACAATTAAGTTCTCCACCTATATATCTTCCAGGCTTTTCAACCTTATATAAAATATCATCGGAAATTTTATTCATAAAAATTCCTCCTCGTTTTTTCTCTAGGGTACATACTCGCTGTTTCTTATATTTACCCTAAGTTTATTCTATTACATCAATATATTTTAACACATGAACGTCAAATCTCAAAACTAAAAATAATTATAAGGCATCTTAAGTTACTCTTTTACTTAAGATACCTTATAATAGTGTGTTTTTTTCTTTTTTACAACTAATGTAATCTTTCAAACTTATATTACCGTAGGTTTTTATTGCCTCAAGAATTTCTTCTTCATATAAAATTTCTAACACATTCATATTTTCATCTAAGACGGTAAATATATTATACTTATTTTTATCAATTATTCCTAGAATTAATAGTAAATCCTTGTTACAAAAAACAGACATGCTTCGATTCTCTATATATCCCCTATTTATAAATCTATGTTTCTTCTTTATAATATAGCCCATAATCAAATATACTATCCTTTCTTTCTCTTTAATTGAAGATACCAAGATAAATAACGCAATTAAGCCCAAATTCAAATTACTTTTATTCAGATTCACACTTACAAAATAGATAAACATAAAAATACTTCCAAGTACCATACTGACCCTAATAGAAATTTCATTAGCCTTTCTATATATTATTTTGTAAGATAATATATCTCTAAGCACTCTCCCCCCATCTAACGGAAAGGCCGGTATAAGGTTAAAAATGCCTATAGCTAAATTACTGCTATATATTAAATGAAAAAGCTTTATATTAAATTTTATAAATAATCCATAAAAAATAATTGCCAATAATAAGTTTAGCACAGGACCTGATAGTGAAATTATTAAATCTTCTTTAGGACTTGCCTCATCTAGCTGTTTCATCTTAAGTACAGCGCCTATAGGAAGTATTTCTATATCAAATCCCGAAAAACCTAGAATCCTCGCAGTTGTATAATGCGTAAATTCATGAATTATTACCAGAAGAAAAGCTATTATTATTTCTCCTTTAAAGCCTAGTATTATTAGTAAAATAATGTAGGGTATAAATAACTTACTTATTCTTATCAATTAGTCCCCCATAATAATTGTTATGTCTTAAAACTTACTGTTTATATCCGTTATTTGCTGCTCGCTAGAAATCGAATTTTTAACCTTTTCTATAAAACCCCCTGTAATAGCTCCTATATCCTCAAATTCAACACCTTTAGCATTATTTATTAATGTACTATAATCATAATGTTTATCTATTATCTCTTTAGAATAATTATAAACAAATTGAGTTTTAGGTGTAACCACTACTTTGCAAAAGAGTACAAAAATAAACAGCACTAAAACACCTATAAGTTCTCTTGTTATTCTCTTTACAAAAAAATTTGCCATTCTACTATTTTTATTACTCTCACCAGAAATTTTATTTGTACCCCTATGTTTCCTAGTTAAATTATTATAATAACTTTGATATTGCATATTATAATTACCCATTTCCTCCCCCTCCTGCAATCATTTCAATATTTATATATATTTATTTTTTCTCATTTATATTACTTATTTAAATAAAAAAGTATTGATAAGTCTTTTAAAAATAAAGAAGGGGATGTCTCAAAATGATTATTTTAATCATTTTGAGACATCCCCTTCTTAAATCCTATTATTGTTATTCTCTGTTTTTTAGGCTTCTCATCAAAACTTCTGCTGTGCCTAAATTAGTAGCAAGCGGAACACAATGGACATCGCACAACCTAAGCAGTGCTGATATATCCGGTTCATGAGGTTGAGACGTAAGTGGGTCTCTTAAAAAAATGATCATATCCAGCTCCCCTTGTGCAAGCTTTGCACCTATTTGCTGATCGCCTCCTAGTGGTCCTGACAAAAATCTAGTAACCTGAAGCCCTACTTGTTCAGTTATTAATTTTCCAGTTGTTCCTGTTCCAAATAACTCATGTTGCTTTAAGATATCCTTATAACGTTTTGCGAAATCAATCATGTCATCCTTTTTTTTATCATGTGCTATTAGTGCTATTCTCATGCTTTTCCCCCTTATAGTTAACTTAAAAGTTTATTTTCTTCTTTCTCATGCCGACATTTAAAACAAGTCCTAGCGCAATAAAACTTGTTAAAAGTGAACTTCCACCATAACTCATAAATGGCAAGGTTATCCCTGTAATTGGCATAAGTCCAACTGTCATTCCAATGTTTTGCATTATTGAAAATAGTAGATTTGAAATAAATCCCACACATATTACAGTTCCAAAAATATCCTTAGAACTTTTTGCAATTTTTATTAATTGAAATATGAGTGCTCCATATAAAAACAGTAAAATTAATGCACCAAGTAGTCCCCATTCTTCACCCAAAACAGCAAAAATAAAATCCGTATGATTTTCTGGAACAAATTTAAACTGAATCCCTTTTCCGAAACCTCTGCCAAATATCCCCCCGGAGCCCAAAGCCAATTTTGATTGAATAAGTTGAAGACCATAACCTAGTTCATATTGCTCAGGATTAATAAAGGATGTAAGTCTTCCCTTCCAATAAGGTTTTATTATTGATGAATTCCATACACCTATAATTACTAATACAACAGAAGTTGCTCCTCCAATTATAACTTTGGAATCTAGTCCCATACAATAAAATATCCCTAGTACTATAAAAAAACTAACCATAGTCATTCCCATGTCTGGTTGAATAACAATTAGGAACATTGGTACCGCTGCATAAAATATTAACTCCAGCAAATTTTTAGGGTCATTAATCTTCCCTTCCATGTCATCTAATTTCTTAGCTAGCATTATTATCATTCCTATTTTGGCGAACTCTGAAGGTTGTATTCCGCGGTTACCAATCATTATCCAAGATTTTGCGCCCTTAGTAATCGTGCCTAAAAATCTATTAAGGATTAAAAATATAACCCCTGCCCAGTATATTATCACTGCGTAATTTTTAATTAAGGTATAATCTAATGTCAAAATAATATATATTGTTATAAGACCTAATATCATCCACATAAATTGTAATCTAGGATAGTAAAAATTATATTCCTTTGTAGCACTATAAATATTTATACATCCAAAAATAACAATGCAAATTACAAGTATAATTACACTATAATCTAATTCCCTTAAAAGTTTCCTGTTAAGTTTTAGCTTCTCTAATAAGTTCATGCTTTAACCTACCTCCATCTCAAATATGATTATATCATATTGAAAAAAAAAAGCTATGCATAACTTATTAATTATACATAGTTTAGGTAACTTATCTCTTGATTTTTCTAATAGGAATATTAGCAATTAATGCTGGTGAACTTCCTTCATATTCTTCCGTTGTTGTAAGTCTAACTTCAATTTCCCCTGCTTCTACTTCAGCGTACTTTTGTATTACCTTAAGTATATCACTTTTAATCATTTCCAAAAAATCCGGTGAAAAATCTGCTCTATCATGTATTAAAATTAACTTTAATCTATCACTGGCAATATCTTTTGAAAAAATCTTACTAGAAAACATTTTAAAAAAATTCATTAATGCCCCCCCCTATATCCCTTTAAATATTTTTTTTATTGAAGCAAAAAATCCTATGTCGCCACGCGATGATCCATCTAGTGTAGCGTATGATACTTCCTCGCCCGTTATTCTTTTAGCAATATTCTTAAAAGCTAGTCCTGCCAATGACTTTTCATCTAATACAATTGGCTCACCCCTATTGGTTGAAATGGTAACCTTCCTATCATCTGGAACAATCCCTATTAATTTAATTGCTAGGCACTCTATAATATCATCCACAGATAACATATCTCCACTTCTTGTCATTTCATAGTTTATTCTATTTATTATAACCTCATGTCTATCTAAACCCTTAGAATCCAATTTACCAATTACTCTATCCGCATCTCTAACTGAAGTTAGTTCTGGATTGACAACAATAATAGCTCTATCAGCACCTACTATAGCGTTCTCAAAACCTTGTTCTATTCCAGCAGGACAATCTATAATAACATAATCAAATTCATCTTTTAGTTGATTTACTACGAGTAGCATATCTTTAATATTAATATCATTTTTATCTCTTGTTTGAGCCGTTGGCATTAAATATAAATTACTAAACCTTTTATCTTTTATTAATGCTTGCTTTAATCTACATCTTTTTTCAATAACATCTACTAATGTAAACACTACTCTATTCTCAAGTCCCATTAAAACATCTAGATTTCTAAGGCCTGTATCTCCATCAATAACTACTACTTTTTTGTCCATAGATGCAAGCGCTGTACCTATATTTGCTGTGGTTGTCGTTTTACCTACACCACCTTTACCCGATGTTATAACTATAGCTTCTCCCATGTATATTCCCCCATTAAATGTATTTGTTCTCTAAGTATGGTTCTACAATAATACTGCCATTTTTAATTTTTGCAACCTCAGGATACTCAGGTTTAACTGAGTCATCAGGCGCCCTTGTAACAACATTTCCAATTTGGAGTATTTGAGGTTCTAATTTAAATGCTGCTATTATAGCTTTTTCATTCCCATTAGTACCTGCATGAACAACTCCCCTTAAATTACCAATCACAATTATATTTCCAGCTGCATATATTTCAGCTCCCGGATTTACATCTCCAACTATAACTATATTACCAGGATAGTTTATACTTTGTCCACTTCTTATGGTTTTTCTAAGAAACTTAGTTTTACCTTCATATATTCCTGTAAATACTTTAGTGGTAGATTCCTCATGGTCTTGAAAAATACAATCACTAATTAAAAACTCATCGAATAAAATTTCCTTTAACTTTCTACTTTCCCTTTCATTTATGTATTTAAGTTCCGTTGTAATTTTCAGAGTACTACCTTTATAAAACTTTTTACCTTTTGAAAGCTTTTCAATTAAAGACTCCAGCATATCATCAAAATCATTGAAATGGTTCATATTTATAATTACATTTAATCCTTCTTTATTTCCCTTAATTATTATTTTATCAGTAACCATAATTTCTACCTCCTAACTCTCATACGTGGTACACATTTAAGTTATCAATTGTTTTACCATATAACTTACATAATTCAACTTATGCTATTATTTCAACATAATATCATTAAATTCCTTCTTAATTCCACTATAAATATATTTTTTTTATTTTATCTGTATATTTCCAATGTTTAAAGCGATAATTTCCATGGTTTTTTATGATTAAAGATCAAATAAACTCTGACAAATAAATCTGTCAGCGTTTATTTGATCTTTTTACATAATTAAATAGGTCATAAATATTTCTACTAATCAGGAGAATTTCCAACCGATCCATTATTAAGTTCTATATTAGCAGTTTTCTTCTTTGGATCAACCTGAAATTTATATTCAGGATCTTTTTTCAGTATTAAATCTTTAAAATATTGCTCATAAACTGCTTTTGCAATTGGTGCAACATATGAACCATGACCACCATCGAAAATCACTGCACAAACAGCTATTTCAGGTTTATCATAAGGCGCAAAGCCTATATAATAACCATATGAAGTCCTTCCTAGAGCAGATTGTATTGTATCATTAAAAGTAGCTGAACCTGTTTTTCCCCCACTTAGTATAGGGAAATCGCCAAAAACTGAATACCCAGTACCGCCTTTATTATTAGTAACATCTAGCATACCTTCTTTGATTATTCTAGTAGTATTAGCACTTACTCCCGTTTTTCCCAAAACTACAGGCTTTACTTCTTTAATTACATTTCCATCTGGATCTAAAAATTTATCAACCAAATGAGTTTCAAATCTATTTCCGCCATTCACTATGGTAGCCACGTAGTTAGCTAATTGTAACGGTGTAAAAACATTAAACCCTTGGCCTATAGCAGCATTATATGCATTAGCAGCAGAACTAACTTCAGTTCTAGCATTCTTTATCTCTCCATTTACAACTACTGCCATATTTTCTATATCTTTCACCGTATAGTTATTATTTTTTAATACCTCCGAAGCTTCAATAAGTTTCTTTAAGCTATTAGTTGAATCATATTCACCATCTATCTTTTTCATTTCTGCCTTAACATAGGCAAGAAATACTTTTTTTTGTGAGTTTGCTTTTTTAATTTCATCAATTTCCTTCTTACTTCCACTTTCCTTTTCTGGCATCATATCGAGTGGCTTGTATTTACCTTGAACTCGATTTGTTCCTTCTTGCAAGTAATTTATCATATTACTTATATAAATATTGGATAATATTTCTTTACTAGATTCATAATTGTATACCTGTCCAAAGCTTTCTGGTATCTCTATACCTGTAGAAGGTTTTTTATCACCACTAGAATCTACACCAAGACCGAATTTCCATGCATATTTTGCTATTAAATCTAACCCCTTTTTACCCTCTCCACCCTCTGCAAAAAGTAAATCCGCTACTTTATAGAAGAAATAATTACAAGATACTTCTAGTGCCTCTTTAACACCTATACGTCCATGCCCATAACCATAATCATTAAAGCTCCAACAGGCTGAAATAACTGATGGATACCGTTCATTGAACGCGCCATCACCATTCTTATTTGTACCACCATCTAGTATTTTAGTCGTCTCATCTATAACGCCTTCTTCTAGTCCTGCAATAGCTGTTAGTGGTTTAAAAATAGAACCAGGAGGTATTAGAGATTTAGTTGCATTATTAAAAGTTGGTTTCGGGAAAATATCGTTGTTATCCCTCCGGATTTTAGTATTATCTTCTATATTTTTATCTATCGGAAACATATAATCAAGTATTATTTGCTCTTTTTCTTTTTCTGTTTTTTCCGCTACCTCTTTATAAGTCAAAATACCTTCTAATTTTGTTAACCCACGTTTTCGAATATAATCCAATCCCAATTTCTCTATATCTGGGTTTAAATATGAATTATATAACTTATTAGTTAATCTTCCAGGTACTGCAAACATATTAGGATCATAACCGGGTCTACTTGCTAAAGCTAATACCTTACCGGTGTTAACATCCAGAACCACTACTGCGCCTCTATTTGCATTAGTCATATCTACATCTTTAACTTTCCCTTGTTTCTGTAAGTCAACCATTACAGCATCTAATGATTTCTCTGCAGCGTATTGCATATCTACATCTATATTAAGTTGTATTGTTTGCCCAGGATAAGTTTCAATTTCACCAAGTGATTTAACTTTACGTCCTTGTTTATTAACTGAAATGCTTTCTTGCCCCTTAGTTCCTCTTAAAACATCTTCAAAAGTCGCTTCAATTCCTGCAGTACCTATATAATCGGTACTTACATCATATCCTTTTTCTTCATATTTTTCTGTATTCCAAGGATTTATTTTAGAAATGTAACCTAAGAAAGCTGAGCCGAGATCTTTATTAGGATAAACTCTAATTGGTTGAGTTAAAACACTAATCCCAGGAATTTCAGGTTGTATTTGTTGAAAAATAAAAGCAGTCTTTTTATCTAAATTATTAGTAATAGTTACAGGCTTGTATCCAGAAAAACTCTGCATCCTCGATGTATCCTTAACTAACATATACCTACGAATTTCATCTTCACTTTTGCTTTTAAAACCCGCAATTTCATTTATTTTATACTGCTCTACTAAATCATTAAATACTTCTTCAGGAGTGATTTCTAAAAGTTTTTCATCAACCTTTTTGAGCTGTGCAGGGGTTAAGTCCCCTTTCCTTTTGTCCCCGTATAAATCTCTTATAGCGTTAGTATCAAATCCTCTATCTTTTTTAAATCTAAGTTCAGTCCAGTTTTGTGATGCCTTATCTTGAGTCTTAAAATCAAAGCTATACTCAGTAGATTGTTGAGCTTCATTAGTATTTACTTTAAGCAAAAACTCATCTACCTGAGATTCCTTGTTATCATCAAGAATTTTAAACACCTTGTCCATAGTGGAAAAGAATTTCTTGTCACTCTCATCCGTGTTCGTAAACGTTAATATATAACTTGACTTGCTTGTAGCAAGTTTTTCCCCATCTCTATCAATTATTTCTCCTCTAGGAGCTGGTGTTGATATTATCTTTTTATCCTTTTGATTTGCAGTTTCCCTATATAACTCACCATTAATTATCTGTATATTCACTAATTTTGATATAATTGCAGTAAAAATCATGAGCATAATTATAGCAAGTGCATTAAATCTAGAAAATTCATTCTTCTCTTTATTCTTCTTTCTCACTATTCCACCAACCTTTTAAAAACTTGTTGAATATTATTTAGAAGTACTATATCAAAATCTCCACTCTTTTTTCATATATTCTTTTTTAGAAAGTTTATATGTAAATTTATACATAAAAATACAAGCTATTAAATTACATAAAGCCTGATATAATATTACCTGTACATCTGTGTTTTGTTTTATTGTGAATAATAGAAAAAATACTACTAACCCTTTTGCTAAACTGAGTACAAAAGATGATAGTATTGGTACAAATGATTTTTCTATAAATATATTTTTACCTATGTTTGAAGCTGCAACACACACAATCATATTGCAAAGCATATTAATTCCAAACCCATTAAAAAAATACAAATCCTGTAGCATGCCAGTGAAAACTCCAATTATCAGTGCGTCCTTTGGAGAACTAACAACAGAATAACACAGTGCAAAAGTAAATATTAGACTTGGATATGCACCATGTATCTTAAGTAAAGGCATCAGAGTATTATCTAATATTAGGAATAGAATACATAAAAACACTAATGTTAATATTCTCTTCATAATACAACTCCTAATATTTTATTTCTGCTGAATCATCTTTTGGTACAACAATAAAGACCTCTTCGATCTTTGAAAAATCAACATATGGCTCTATTATACCGCCTTTCATTACTACACCTTTATCTTCATAAACGCTTAGCACCTTTCCAATTCTAATTCCCGCTGGATATATCCTACCAAGGCCTGATGTCGTTATTACATCCCCTTTTTTTATACCCGAATCTAAAGAAAGGCTATATATTTCTGCCAGCAATTTATTATTTTCATCTTTATATCCTCTAACCATACCATCATTGTCCCTTGTTTCATGAACAAGTGCTGCCACACCTATGTTTTCATTAGATAAGCATTGAACTATAGCCCAATTACTAGTTACAGATGTAACCTGACCTACAAGGCCCTCTCCAGTCATAGCTACCATTCCCTTTTTTATCCCTTTATTTGTACCTTTATTTATTATAAATCCATCTGAAAAACTATTTCCGCTTAGTCCTTTTATGTCTGCACCTATGTAATTATATTTAGTTCTTGACTCTGAAAAATTAAACATTTTTCTAAATCTTTCATTCTCTTTTAACGCATTATCATATTGTAAAGCTTTGGTTTGTAGCTCACCATTAGTTTTTCGAAGTTCTTCATTTTCCTTCTTAACATCTGATAAGTTTGTTATAAATTTAAAACTATCTTTTATTTTGTAAAACCCATCATAGAATATACCTTGCACTGAATTTATAGTTACCCCTAACCCATTCTCAACAACAGACATTTTTTCCCGATTGGCACTGTATCCTATTAAAGATAAAAATGTAACTGACAGTATTATAATAAATACTGTCAGTTTATTCTTCATAAATCCCATATCTATCTTCTTTTACTCATAACATCTATATTATCGAGAGCCTTACCTGCTCCTATAGCAACGCAATCCAGTGGATTCTCAGCTATATGTACAGGCATATGTGTTTCTTGGTTTATAAGTGCACCTATTCCTTTTAGAAGTGCACCACCACCAGTTAACATAATTCCTTTGTCCATTATATCCGATGCAAGCTCGGGTGGGGTTTTCTCTAGGGTTGTTATTATCGCCTCAACAATTGCTTGAATTGGTTCGCTAAGAGCCTCTCTTATTTCCTTTTGAGTTATTTCTATAACTTTTGGGAGTCCCGATATCAGGTCTCTTCCTCTTATTTCCATACTCATATCATCATCTTCTAATACAAAAACTGATCCAAGCTCCATTTTGATGTTTTCTGCTGTTCTCTCACCTATCATAAGACTGTACTGCTTCTTAATAAAAGCCATTATCGATAGATCAAGTTGATCACCTGCAACTCTTAGAGACTTGCTAGTTACAATACCACCTAATGAGATTATTGCAACCTCAGTAGTTCCTCCTCCAATGTCCACTATCATACTTCCAGTTGGCTCATTTACAGGAAGACCAGCTCCAATGGCTGCTGCCATAGGTTCTTCCATTAGGTATGCTTCTCTTGCTCCCGCTCTTTTAGTCGCTTCCTCTATTGCTCTCTTCTCAACCTCTGTTACTCCAGAAGGAAAACCAACTACAATTCTTGGACTTGTAAACCCTTTCGAAGTAACCTTGCTTATAAAGTGCCTAAGCATTTTCTCAGTAACATTAAAATCCGCGATTACACCATCCCTCATAGGTCTTATGGCAACAATGTTTCCAGGTGTTCTACCTATCATCTGTTTAGCTTCTTCACCAACTGCTAAAATCTTATTAGTATTCTTATTTATTGCTACAACAGAAGGTTCTCTTAATACAATTCCCTTACCTTTAAGATAAACCAATGTATTGGCTGTACCTAAATCTATTCCCATATCGCGGGACGTTCCAAATATTCCCATTAAATTTTTCTCCTTTCGTATCTAAAGCAATCCTTTTTCTTTTAAACTAGTATAAGTTCCATTCCCAATAATTATATGATCAAGAACTTCTATGCCTAGTAGTTTTCCGCATTCTTTAAGTCTTGCAGTAATGCTTATATCTTCCTTACTAGGAGTTGGATCTCCTGAAGGATGATTATGGCAAATTACCACTGAAGCACTACACTTTTTTATAGCCTCATAAAAAACTTCTCTTGGATGAACTATTGAAGTATTTAAATTCCCAATTGAGATATCTTTTATACTTATAATAATATTCTTTGTGTTTAGCATAATTAATTTAAGATATTCTTTTTTTAAATATCTCATTTCCTCCATAAGATACTGTGCAATATCTTTTGGCGAAGTTATTTTATACTCTTCCCCAGATTTAAAACTTCTAAATCTTTTTGAAATTTCAGTAAGAGCTAAAAGTTGCGTTGCTTTAGCTTCTCCTATACCCTTTAAACTCATAAATTCTTCTGCACTTGAGCTTAAAAGTCCATTCAGTCCGCCACACTCAGAAATTACTCTACCACAAAGGCTTATAATATTTTCCTGTTTCGATCCCGTTCTAAGTATTATGGCTAATAGTTCATTATTGGATAGAGTTTCAGCACCGTATCTTAATAACTTCTCTCTTGGTCTTTCATTTTGAGGTAAATCCATGATTTTATAAGTCATACCCATAAAACAACTCCTTTATAGATTGACCCCCATCTCCCTTAACATAAAGTACAATTTATTTACCGGTAACCCCACCACATTATAATAACAACCCTTTACCTGTTCAACAAATAAAGATGCTGCACCTTGTATTCCGTAAGCTCCGGCTTTATCAAAAGGCTCTCCTGTTTCTATGTAATTGTTTATTTCTTCTTCAGATAGTTTTGAAAATTTCACTTCTGTGCAAACATAATCAGTGGAAATTTCTTGAGTTTCAGTATTTATCACTGCAACTCCTGTATATACTTCATGTGTATTTCCGCTTAAATCACTAAGCATTTGAAAAGCCTGCGCACTATCTTGAGGTTTACCAAGCACTTTTCCATTAAAATAGACAACAGTATCACAGCCTATTATAGCAGCTGGTTTTTTCACAGAGCTTGTTATGTCCATTGCCTTTCCTCTAGCAAGTGCCATAACGTAGTCTCCGCAACTACCTGAAAAAGGTATGTCACTTTCTTGAAATTCACTTGCTTTTATCTTGAAATTGCTTGTTATTTTTGTCAAAAGTTCTGCTCTACGTTCTGACGCAGACGCTAAAATAATATTCACTACATCACTCCTAATATTTTCTATATAGTATTATTGCCAAAACAATGCCTATGATAGACATAATGTTAACATTAAAATTCAAACCGAAAGTTACTGATAACACTTTAAAATCTATAAGCATAGGAGTACCCATTCCTATGGTATATGTATTCTTCAAAAATCTGAGTGCATTTATATTCTGTCCCAATAGTTCACCTATTAAACTTCCTGAAATAGCTCCTATCAGCATAAAAAAAATAAAATACGAATTTTTTTTCTCCGAACTTTTCAAATTACATCCCCCACTTTACTTATATATCTTGTACATTTTAACATTGAATAGGACTATAAACAAGTATATAAACCATTATTCAAGAAATGTTTATAATTACATTTCATTAATCATTGTAATGGCATACTAATAAATCGTATAAAAAAATACAAATAGATTACAATTATCTATTTGTATTTTTTCTAGATTGTAAGTAGTTTTTTAATGAATTTATAGATATAAATATACCCTTCCTCCGTTTTTTCCTTTTTAACCAAATCAGGCAGGGCAGTTAAATATGTTTTTATTACAGTCATATCTTTATAGTTCTCACTTTTTTCATCCGCACCCTTTAAAGTAAGGAGCCATTCTTTGAGTTTCACAGTCTGATATGCACTAGTATCTTTTTCTGAAACCTTATTTAATATTTTTATGTTTGCACTTATCATTTCATTGGTTTGTGCACTGGTTGAATCCTTTGCGGTAAGTTCAAGTTTAATTTTAAAATAATCTATTTTATTTTCCGTAAGTTCCTTTGTAATACTATCAGTACTATCAGTTGGATAAATACCAACCAATACTTTATTAACCTTATCTTCTTCAACAATAAATGGTGTACCAAACATCATCAAACTATTCTTTAAAACTAAAGCTTTTTCCATGGTTCCAAAAGCACCACATTGTATCGCTACATAATTACCAATATTTTCATCAGTGCTAACTTTCGATGCATCTGTGTCATCCTTACTTGGCAGTGCCTTCTCTTTTATATCTTGTTTAGTTTTATCATCAGAAACACTATTCCCACTAGTATCTTTTAATAATACTTTTGAAACAAGCGTACCTATGGCTATTGCAGCTATTAATGTTAAAATAATGATGACCATAAAATTACTACTACCTTTCTTAGGTGGTTTATAATTATATCTAGTATATCTCACTTAAACATCCCCTTTTAACTTCCCTTAATTAAATATTCGTCTTGCACTTGCAAATCTTGTATTGTAATAGCTTTGACTTAAATTACTCACTGTTACTTTGTTACTTCCTGAAGATGCATGGATGAAATCTCCATCCCCTACATAAATACCAACGTGTGATGCTGTTCCATTTGTATTAAAGAAAATCAAGTCACCCTGTTTTAGATCATTTCTTGATACTGAAATCCCCTTGCCTATTTGAGATCCTGTATAATGCGGTAAATCAACCCCAAACTTTTTATAAACATACATTGTAAACCCTGAGCAATCAAAGAAACGAGGCCCTTCCCCCCCCCACACATATGGTATCCCAATAAAGTTATATGCATAAGAAATCAAATTGCTTTTACCAGCTGCAGATATGTATTTTGATGAAGTCTTATCTGTAGATATGGATTTTGATAAGGTCTCACCTCTTGATAATCTTATTTCTGTTTCTTTTTTCTTTTTTTGTGCACTTCTATCTGGTACTTTAAGAACCTTTTTCGTTTTAATAGTTGCTACGCGCAGGATCCCTTGTGTTTGTCCTTTTATAGCCACATCTGCTTTTGCCACTCCAATTTTCATACTCAGACAAATTCCTATTGATAATACTAAAATCACCATTCTAACCAAGTTAGAATTTAAGATATTCATTTGATAACCCCCTAAAGTTTCCGAAGTTAGCTAAATTTTTTCTGTTATGTTGACTTTACTAATATATGCAATAGTCATTATACTTTATTCCTATTGAATTGTTTTTTTTAAAATTAAAATATTCTTATCTTTGCCATCTACCTCTAAAAAATTGCTTGTAACTCTACTTATCTCAAAACCATTGTTTTTCCATAATTCCAGCATCTCCCGGTTATTAACGGAAGCAAAGGTATAAAAATTACGCATTCCATAATTTTCATATAAATGCGTTAAAAATTTATTAATAATTGAAGTAGCTAAATCAGCACTATATAATTTATTTTCTATTAAATAGCACATAATCCAGACTTCATTTGGATTTTTAAATTCTATTCTACCTTTTACAATGCCTATAATTTCACTTCCAGATAGCACTTTAACAAAGTACTCACCTTCGCTTACGTAATATTCTAAATATCTTTCATAAAATTCATTAATGCCATAATTCTTTTTAGCATCATTGTTAAAAACTCGTTGATTATTAATCCATTTTTGGATTTTTAATATATCTTCTTTTTCTACATTCATAATGCTAACATCATTTGACACAAAATCTATATTAAACATATTACACCTCTTCGATTTTACATATCTTGAATAACTAAATTCTACGTTATTCCCAAATTTCCTTCAATAAAAAAAACTTAAATTATATAATCCCATCTTGAGCTTTTAAAAACTCAATAAAAAATAACCCTATGAGTTTTATAGGATTATTTTTTAAAATAGTATAATTACTTTATGTTAAAATTCAAGCTACCACTTATTCATCTCTATACATAAGTGTAAGTCTAACAATTCTTTTAACCAAACCCACTGCTCCTCTATAATGTATGCCGCACCTAGTAAGCATTTTAAATATTTCAGGATTATATCTCTCAATTCTATTTACAATGTAGTCAACATCGTTGTATTTAGGATTAAATTTATTGTATCCATCGTTATAAGGTTTTCTATCCTCATACATATCTTGTTCCCTTAATCCATCATCTTCATAAGCACTCATATCTACATTTTCATATGGTAAACCCATAGGATTAGATCCATTCATAAACACACCTTCGTTGTTAAATTTGTTCATTTCAATTGATGGGTACATTTCCATACTCGGATCCTGATTATATCCATTTGCCATCGCCATACTTGGGTCCATACCCATATAAGGATCCATATCCATGCCCATATTTATTCCCATATTCGAGTACATACCCGCAACCGGCCTGCTATTCATTTCCCCAAATCCCTGCATCATAGATTCTAGTGGAACCATTTCATAATCTTCTATATCCTCTATATCCTCTATATCTCTGTGGTCTACATTCATCATTTTCCTCCCTATCTACCATATTACTAATACATTATCAATTTATGCTAGAATTGTTGTTTTGATACTGATTTTATAATAAAATATAATAACTCAAAAAAAATAAAGCGGATGTAATTACACCCACTTCATAGAACAATTTATTTAATAGATCTTCTACTTTAATCCTCGTACAGGTTTCTCCATGTTACTATCTCCATTCATAGTAACTGGGTTATTTCCTTTGCCCTTAAATGATTTCTCCTTTTTGCCATTAGGTTTACTCTTTTTACTTTTCATAAACAACACCTCTCTTAGATGTTAGCTTTGCCATATTTCATTTAAAAATTCATTATAACCGAAATTTAAAAGTGCATAAAAAAGGCACTAACCGTTTATAGTTAGTACCTTTCAAAGTGTTGGAACCATAAGTCTTAACTTGGTGCGAAAGACGGGACTTGAACCCGTACGGTCTCCCACATGTCCCTTAAACATGCGCGTCTGCCATTCCGCCACTCTCGCAAATATTGCTTACCTAAAGGATAATTAATCTCATAGTTATATACATATATGCCCTTACAACTACAAGATTCATTATATATCAGTATTATGTAAATTGTCAATAATTTTTATCCATTTTATTTAAGTTTTTCATTATATATCTTCAAATAAATATTATAATTTGTCTTTACTTTTTTTACATACTTATCTGTTTCTTCAAATGGTATGTTGTGTATTGTTTTTCCATCCTTTGAATATCGCTCGTCCTTAAGCCACTTTTGAACATTTCCCCGCCCACCATTATAAGCGGCTAAAACCAAGTCTATATCACCCTCAAATTCATTGTTCAAATTGTTTAAATACCAACATCCCATAGCAATATTAATTTCAGGGTCATCTAATCTCTTCACCTTAAAATCTTTTAACTCCATGTTCTCTGCAATCCAAGCTCCTGTTTCAGGCATTATCTGCATAAGTCCAATAGCATCTTTATGAGAAATAGCGCCTTCATTAAAATTACTTTCTGTTCTAATAACAGCTGCAACTAAATGGGGGTCTACATCGTACTTCTGAGAATACGTAATTATATAATTTTCATATTTTACTGGGTATAAATATTTAAAAATACCCTTTATATTAAACAATATAACTATAATAAAAACTAAAATCAAATATTTTAAAATACTTTTGAACTTCATATCTTCACACTTAACCTTTCTAACTGCGTAATAATAAAATCCAGTTGTAACTTTGTATTTTCAAGGCTTCCTTCATTATCAATAATAAAATCCGCAAAGTCCTTCTTTTCGTCTATTGGCATTTGAGCTTTAATTCTATCCAATGTTTCATCTATTTCTAAATTATCCCTAGTCATAACTCTTTGTATTTGCACTTCCATACCTACAAGAACTAGTATAGTTTGGTCCATAATAGTATGTAAATTGTTTTCTATTAAAGTAGCTGCATCTAAAAAGCATAATTTACAATTATTTTCTTCTAGTTTTTTTAATCTTAGGTGTATTTCACTTATTATAAAGGGCATCATTATAT
>NZ_JBNMNU010000085.1:0-18375 GCF_051278035.1 Clostridium sp. | reverse complement strand
GAAGCTATAAAGGGAGCTATTGAAGAGGTAGGATATGATGTTGTAGGAATAGAAAAAGCTTAAATAAAAATAATTAATTTTTAAAATTAAGATGCCAAGTGTTATATGAAATATAATGCTTAGGCATTTTATTTTTTATAAGATTATTAAAAGAAATAGTTACAATATATATTAGCTTCATAATTACTCCACAATTGAGTAGTAGAATAAATGTATAGAGAAAGACAATTAGAGGAGTGATATTAAATGAAAAATAAAGTTATGGTTTTAGTAATAGCAGGTATCCTAACAGTAGGAGGAGTTTCAGTTGCATATGGAACTGTAAAAAACAATGACAATAAATCATCATATAATTATACCAATTCAATGATGGATGATCATAATGGTCAAGCGCGATCAAATGGCAGCTATAACGATATGATAAAAATAATGAATGATAATGGGTTCAGCGATGAAGCAAAAGCAATTGAAAACAGAGATTTTGATTCTATGAACGATATCATGAACAACATAAGTGATGATGACTATAAAAAAATGATTAATATAATGGAAGAAAATGAATATGAATCAATGGGTAATATGATGGAAACTATAGGAAGAGAAGACTCGACAGAGTTACATGAAAGCATGATGGGAAGATAATGTTTTAGCAGTTTATTAAATTAATAAAATAAAGATAATGAAAGGATGATTTTATATGATGGGATATGGATATGGATATAATATGATGGGAGGTTGGTTTGGAATGATGATTATTCCTATAATTTTAATTGGGGTAGTTATATATATAATCTATAATCAAGGCCAAAAGAATAATGGTAAAGATATTGGATTTAAAGGTAATTCTTTAGATATCTTAAATGAAAGATTTGCTCGTGGAGAAATAAATGAAGAAGAATATAATACTAAAAAAAATATATTATTAAATCATAAATTATGAAAAACTAGTCATGTCAAAAGAGTAAAAGTATATCTCTTTTGACATTTTTTTATATTTAAAATTAGCTATTGTAAATGTTTTAAGTGGGTTATAGGACCACATTGCCTTTAATTAATGCGTTTTAATTTTATGTAATAATTATTCTTATACTTTGCCATACGAGGATCATTTTTAAAATAACTCTCGTACATACCTTTAGCGACATATGCAGCATCACTACCGTAGCCACCGTCAAATATAACTACAGATATTGCAATTTCTGGATTGGTAGCTGGTGCATAGCCCACATACCACGCATAATCTCCTCTGCCCACTTTATTCTGTAGAGCTGATGTATTAAACTGCGCTGTACCTGTTTTACCACCTGTAGGTATAGGGAAATCTCCAAGTGCTTTAGATGCAGTACCGCCTGTACCTGTAACATTGTTCATGCCTTGCATAACTAGATTTCTGGTTTCTGAACTCATATCCGCTTTGTTTAAAACCTCAGGTTTCGTTTGAGATACTAATTTTCCATTAGATTTTTTTATATTATCAACCAAATGAAGTTTATATCTTGTTCCACCATTTGCAATGGTTGCTATATAACTTGCCATTTGAAGAGGTGTAAAATTGTCCATACCCTGACCGATAGATGCAATATACATATTGTACGGTAAACTCAAAGAACCATATCCTTCCTGCACCGCTTGGAAGTTTATATCATTTACAACTGCTTGCAAATTACCAGCAGTGAAATTTTGTCCTTTATACTTAGGATCGGCAGAAATTAATTGCTTAAATAAATCCACATATTTACTTCTTGAAAAAGTTCCATTTCTCACAGAATGCTTTATAGCATTTTTGATGTCAGTTTTTATTTTTGAGAGCTTTATTCCATCATAAACAATATTACCATCTCCATCTCTATCATATAAATCTATTCGTGGAAATTTCACTCCTGTAGCAGAAGTTCCATTAGCTAAATTTTGCTCAATATTCCAAAGATATTGGGAGGCTGATAGGTTTTTCTGCGATACTGTATTATATACCTGCCCAAAATTTTCGTTTATTTCTATTCCCGTCCCTGGATTAATAGACTTAGGGTCAGCTCCTAGTCCAAATCCCCATGCATATTTAGCTAAAATGTCATCTCCATATTTTGCTCTTAATAAACCACCCACATTCATAAAAAATGGGTTGCTAGATTTTTCTATTGCGCTTACTACGTTCACTTCACCAAGTGCACCGTCTGTTATGAAATGATTTATAACTCCGCCGCCCATATCAAACTTGCCTTGATCAAGGTAAGTGGAATCAGCATTTATAACCCCTGTTTGAAGACCTGCAATTGCTGTCATTGGCTTAAAAGTAGAACCTGAAGGGATTAGTGACATAGTTGCATAATTATATAAATGCTTTGGATAGTAATCAAACTTATCATTTCTAATTGAGGTATTCCCCTTGATGCTTGTGTTTATTGGAAACATATAATCAATTAAACTTTGTGATTTACCCTGAGCTTTCGCCATTTTTTCATAGTCTGGATTAAAATATTTTTTTGATTGAGCTTCCGTTAATCCTTGTGAAACAGAAAAATCATTTGGATCGTAACCTGGTAGGCTAACGAGTGATAGTATTCCTCCAGTATGAATATCTATGGCAACGGCTGCGCCTCTTGTAGCGTTTGATACATCTAATCCATTCACAATTCCTATACTTTGTAATAGCTTCATTTCACTATTTAAAGCATTTTCTGTGGCATATTGCAAATTTGCATCCAACGTAAGCTGGACATTTTTACCAGGAGTTACCTCCTTACTAGAAAATCCATTCTTCGCATCTACACCGCCGTTATCTCCTTTGAGATATTTTTCCATTGAAGCTTCAATTCCGGTAGTTCCAACATAATCCTTGCTTGTGTCATAACCCATTGCTATATATTTCTCTTTTTCTGAAGGGCTTATTTTACTGATATAACCCAAAACTGATGAAGCTAGTTTTCCATAGGGATATTGTCTCATAGGCTGGATTTTCACTTTAATTCCAGGCAATTCTGAGAGACTTTGCCTGAAGATAAGCGATGTATCTTTGTTTATATTAGTTGCTATACTAATCGACTTGTATGCAGAAAAAAAATTCATTTTTATACTATCTTTTATTATGAGATATCTTCTTATTTCATTTGGTGTTTTCTGTATATGCAAACTTGCAACTCCTTCTATTACGCCATATTCCTTAAGAAGCATATTATATATCTGCTCTGGGGTTAATTTTAAAAGTTCAGTATTAAGCTGAATAGTTTCATCTGAGGTCAAATCGTTCTCTTTTTTATTTTTAAATTTTGATTTCAATATCTTACCCTGAAGCCCTCTATCTTTTAAAAATCTTAACTTCAAAATTTCTATTCCCCTAGGATCACTTGAACCAAATTCAAATCTATATGGTCCAATCTTTAAAGGAAAATTATCTATCTGAACTTCTCCATTTTCATCTAAAATTTTAAAAACTTTTTGAAGTGTTGTAAATATGTGTGTATCAGTTTTAGCTGAATCCTTGTATATAAGATTATAAGATGGCACTTCTGTTGCAAGGCCTATTCCATTTTTGTCTGTAATGAGACCTCTTGGTGACTCTACTGTTATAATATTATGAGCGGTAGCTTTTACTATATCCTTGTAATATTGTCCATTCAATATTTGTATATAATATAATCTTGAGATTATTAGTGAAAATATAGCAACCATAATTACAAGTAGGACGTTGAATCTATTAATTTTTTTTCCTTCTTTCATTTTTATATACACACCTTTTTCTATAAATTACATGTGTTTCAACTATTTTATCATGATATTTTTAATGTTTTTAAATCCAAGGGTCAATGAATAATAAAATTATATTTTTAATCCTGAAAATATAAATCATATAATAAATTATATTAAAAAGATGTGTAGACCTTGTAAAGATATTGCTGATTTATAAAATAAATAGGCTAAATTAACACATAGGGGGAGGTTATCAAAAAAATGTGAAGTTCATATGAAGAGTATCCATTTTTAGCTATTTAGAAACTATTACATAAAATCAAAAAAATAGATTACCTTTATAAAATCAACACAAGAATCTGGTAATATGTAATTACTGAATTTTATACAAGGAGGTGAGTATATTGACTCAAAAAGTAAATTCTAATGATAACTTAAAGATTGTAGTCAGTACTCTATTTATTTCAATATCTATGTTTGTTTATCAGGTAGTATTAACCCGTATTTTTTCAGCTCTTTTTATGAGTAATTATGTTTTTTTAATCACTTCCTTTGCAATTTTAGGATTAGGCATAGGTAGTATCATCGCCTATAAAAAATCAAATAAGAAATTGCAATCAAAGGATAGTAATGGTATTAATACTTGTATAGTTAGTCTCCATAAAACAACCTTATTACTTTCAATAAGTTATATCTTTGTTTTAGGAATAATTTATGTCCTTCCATATTTTAATGCTTTATTAATATATACTTTTCTCGCAACCATTCCATTTGTATTAGGAGGATATTATTTTTCGATTCTTTTTAGAGAGTTTTCTAGTGTGAGTAGCAAGCTCTATTTCGCAGATTTAGTTGGGGCAGGTCTAGGTAGTTTAATAGTAATACAACTACTTAATTATATAGGGATTTTTAAGACTGTTTTTGTCATAAGTGTTTTAGCACTTGTTCCCGCTATCATTCTTTCTAAGTTAATAAACAAAAAAAATATTGCTTCGAAAATTATTTTTTCAGTATATATAATAGCTTTACTGCTACCCAACAGTTATGCAAATAGCATCGAACAAAATTTTAACGGTTTTTTAACAAATACAAATAAAACCTTTGGAGGATTGAAAGAGCAAGGGATTCCAGCATCCCTTATATATACAAAATGGAATTCATTTTCAAGGACTGATGTGATAAAAATAGATAATGATCCTGATGAACTATTGGTTACCATAGATGGTGCTGCCAACGCACCTATGTATAAATTTGATGGGAATATAAAAAGTCTTGAAAAATATAAATCAGATATTGAATATATACCTTACACATTTGGAAAAAATGACAATACTTTGATAATTGGCGCTGGTGGAGGAAGAGATTTGTTATATGCTCTTGCAGCAGGGAGTAAAAAAATTTCTGCAGTTGAAATTAATACTGCAAGTATAGATGCAGTTAATAAATTCAAGGATTTTAATGGTGATATTTTCAACAGGCCTGAAGTAAAAGTTTTTGCACAAGACGGGCGTAACTTTATAAGAAATTCAAAAGATAAATACGATAATATATTCTTATCATTGGTAATGACTAATGCCTCCCAAGGTATGGGTTATGCTTTATCAGAAAACTATATTTATACTACAGAGGCTGTACAGGATTATCTTGATCATCTTACCCCAAATGGTAAACTAACATTTGAAACGCATAGTCAGGATGATCTTGGTAAAATTGTTGCAACTGCAATGTCAGCCCTCAACAATAGGGATATTCCAATAAAAGATACTCCTAAATATATGTCTATTTTTGCTGAAAATGATGGTATGAATGACCATATGATTTCCTATCCTGTTGTAGTTATTAAAAACACACCTTTTTCAATTAAAGAAAGTAAGCAACTTATTGATACTGCTTCAAAAAACAATATCGCTCCTATATTTGCTCCACATATTTATGAGAAAGGAATTTTAAGCCATATAGTACAAGCTCATGTTTCCTTTGATGACTACCTAAAAAATTCTAATACAAACGTATCGCCTGCAACAGATGATAAACCTTTTTATTATAATTTTAAAAAAGGAATATCACCGATGCTTTTGATTATTCTTATTTTTCTTATAGTAATTTGTATTGCTTTCTTTGTATTCCTTAAAGTTACTAACCAAATTATAAAGCCAGCAATTTATTTCGCCCTGCTAGGAGCAGGTTATATGATGATTGAAATACCTTTGATCCAAAAATTCATATTATATTTAGGCCATCCTGTACGCGCATTTACCTATGTTCTAGGAGCGCTGCTTATAGGAAGTGGTCTTGGTGCATATTTTAGTAACAAAAAACCCTTTGACAAAGTTTTTAAACGAATATATGTAGTACCATTTTTAGTAGTAATAATAGATATAGTGCTTATCTTGATTATGCCTGCATTATTTAAAAACACCGCTACTTGGAGCTTAGATAAAAGAATTCTATTATCTTCATTACTTGTAATGATCCAGGGTTTCTTTATGGGAATGCCTATCCCAAGAGGACTAACTATGTTATCAAGAAATAATAGGAATACAATTATACCAGTATTGTGGGGAATAAATGGACTAATGTCTGTATTTGGTTCTGTATTGTCAGTTATTATTTCAATGCAGTTCGGTTTTACAGCTACATTAATATCAGGCACTGTTTTTTATATAATGGTTATGTTCTTTAATAAAATATAATTAAAAGTTAAATATATTAGATTTACCCAATATAAGGAGGAAATTTTATGTTTAATACAAAAAGTGAATTACTAAATGAAAAAATTATTTTAGCTAAGGGAAAATTAGAACAAATAATCTTACCTGAACATATCTTAACTGATCAATCACTGAATTTAAGTAAGAAACTTGATAAGCTTATCCTAAAGTATTATAGATTAGAGCAAACGCTTAATAAAAAATATTAAAGGCACATAAGTTTCTCTAGTTTTGTTGTCTATTGATCAATATCAAAAACTTATGAAGTTCATATGAGGATTGTCAATTTTAGATATTTAGAAGATGTTACATGAAATCAAAAAATAGATTATCTTTATAAAATCAACACAAGAATTTGGTAATATGTAATTAAAGAAAAAAAGCTGAATCAAATCTAATTACTAATTTTACAAGGGGTGTATTATGGATTATTTAAATCAATATGGTTATGGATTATGGACATCGGTATTAGTCAATATTATTTTATTTGGTTTATTTGCTTATTTTGCATTTAGGCCTACAACAAAACGAGATTGGAGAACACTAGGTATATTCTATGCCTTTATTGTTGCTCTATTTACAGAAATGTTTGGATTTCCACTTACAATATATGTTCTTACTTCAGCTTTAGGTAAGAAATACCCCGCACTTGACCCTTTTACTCATTTTAATGGGCACCTATGGATTGCTCTAACCGGAGGGTCAAAAGAAGTGTATTATGTTTTACATCCATTAAGCAATATACTGATTTTCGCAGGATTAATTATTATTTCTATAGGTTGGAAGAAAATATATTCAGATAATAGCCATTTAGTCACAGATGGCATATATAAATATGTTAGACATCCTCAATATAGTGGGTTTATTCTAACTATTATAGGATTTCTTCTTCAATGGCCAACTATTATTACACTGCTTATGGCCCCCGTTTTATTAATCATATATGTTAAATTAGCCAAAAGAGAAGAAAAAGTACTAATAGATGTTTTTAAAGATCAATACTTTGAATATAAGAAAAAAGTACCTGCATTTATACCAAAAATTCTTTGATGATTACCTGAAAAAATTCTGTATTGTCAGTTACTATTCCAATGCAGTTCGGTTTTACAGCTACATTAATTTTTTCAGGCAATGTTCTATACAATGAATATATTCTTTAATAAAACATAATTTAAAGGTAAAGTAGATGAAGTTTATCCTACAGTATTATGGATCATAGAAAACACTTGATAAAAAATATTAAAGGCCTCATATGATTTAAAATGAGGTCTTTAATATTTTTTGAAATAATACCACCCCCTATACGGATGGGTATTAAATGGATCAAAATAGTTCTTTTAGTGAGCGATGTAGAAAGGAGAAGTTCAAATGAATAAGGAGCAAGTGCTAGTAATTAAATCCCTTAAGACATCAAAAGGACAAATAGAGGGAATAATAAAAATGCTGGATGAAGGACGGTATTGCATAGATGTATCAAACTAAATAATTGCGGCACAATCGCTACTTAAAAAAGCGAATATGTTAATTTTGAAACAGCATCTTAACCATTGCTGAAAAATTAACGATTTCCTTCGAATCTTCATTAATAAGCATAATAGATATAAAAAAGACAATAGGTAAAGCAGGATATAAGGCTCTTGAGGATGAAAGTAATATAGATGAAGATAAAGTTAAAAAAGAAAAGGCGATAAAGGCATTATGGAATAGATTTTTAATATCTGTAATTTTAGGAGTTCCATTGCTAATACTTGCCATGGTACCAATGTTTAGTACCTTGCCTGATATTATTAATCCTGAAATGCATCTGAAGATTTATGCTATTCTACAATTAGCACTTGTTTTACCAATAATGTAGGTAGAGCATATTTTACAGTTGGATTTAAATCATTATTTAGACTGAGCCCTAATATGGATTCATTAATAGCAATTGGAACATCAGCTGCATTTCTGTATAGTCTATTTGTAGCAGTAGAAATAATTGTAGGTAAAACTGGTTATGAAATAATAACCTTAGTTGAAAACGCTCAAGGCTCAAAAGCTCCTATAGCAAACATGGCTGATGTAATATCAAGTTATTTTGTACCTGTGGTTATAGGACTTGCGCTAGTTTCCTCAATAGCTTGGCTCTTAGCTGGCCAATCCGTAGTATTCTCATTAACATTATTTGTAATAGCCTGCCCTTGCGCTCTTGGTCTGGCAACGCCTACAGCAATCATGGTTGGAACGGGAAAAGGTGCAGAATATGGCGTGCTTATAAAAAGTGGTGTAGCGCTAGAAACTGCACATAAAATTAAACCATAGTATTTGATAAAACTGGAACACTTACTGAAGGGAAACCAAAGGTAACTGATATAGTTACGGTAGAGGGTATTGAAAAGGATTATTTGCTTCAAACAAACTTGCTGAAGAAGGCAAGACTCCAATGTATATCGCTGTAGAAAATAAGATAAGTGGAATCATTGAAGTTGCTGATACTGTTAAAGAAAATAGTAAAAAGGCAATAGAAAAACTTCATTCTATGGGCATAGAAGTTGTAATGATAACTGGTGATAACAAGAGGACAGCAGCACTTGCAATGAGTCTTAGTTCAGTTTCAGTTTTAACAAATGCATTACGCTTAAAAGGCTTTAAGCCATTAAGATAAATATCAAAATTCAAAGAAAAAAATAAAAATCGAAGGGAGAAAAAAAATGAAAAAGAAAATATTAGTTGTAGGAATAGAAAAAGCTTAATTATA
Organism: Clostridium sp.; assembly: GCF_051278035.1. Lineage (GTDB taxonomy): Bacteria > Bacillota > Clostridia > Clostridiales > Clostridiaceae > Clostridium_AD. Next base: position 9,243 of record NZ_JBNMNU010000085.1, on the reverse strand, counting down.
AGACACTAGTAAATTTAAACATGAAAATGCCCAATTATTATACAAGATATAATAATTGGGCATTTTATTAATATAGGATTTTTGAAAATATTTAGATCGAAAAATATTAGCTTCATACTTACTCTACAATTGAGTAGTAGAATAAGTGTATAGAGAAAAACAATCACAGAAAAAAATTAGATGAGTGATAATAAATGAAAAATAAAGTATGATTATTAATAATAGCTGGCATCCTAACAGTATGAGGAATTTCAGTTGCAGATACAACAGGTAGAAATAACTCAACTAACAATGATTTTAACAGAACAATGATGACTTCACAAAATAGTGATAACAAATGATCATATAATTATAGCAAATCTATGATGGGTAACTAATATAATAAATTTAATGTTGTATTTGCAATATATAAACTATTGCAAAATAAAAATAATAAAAACATAGGAACTAGGGATAATTCTTTAGATATCATAAATGATAGATTTGCTCGTGGAGAAATAAATGAAGAAGAATATAATAGTAAAAAAAATGCATTATTAAATAATAAAACACTCTAAATTATATAAGACTTTGATATCATTGTTATTTTATAAGTCATATCAAAAGAGTAGGTAGTACTAATTTCCAGTTTAAATGTAATTGTCTAAAGTTATTTACACAAATCTATAAATATTCTCTAATAAACAAATAAGATAGAAAGGATTATCTTTCATGTAGCATATGGATAATCCTTTCTATTTTTGATGGTTTTTATTAATAGAATAATCACAAAAATTTGCTAATCATTCATAAAGCAACCTCTTTAAGATGTTAATAAAATAAATTGAACTATCTTTAGTAGTATACTTCTAACAATATACACTTTTTACTTTACTCGTCTACCTGTTACAAAATCACTTCTTGACATATATGAAACTTTAACCACATCTCCTGTTTGAGGAGCATGCATATAATTATTATTCCCAACATAAATACCCATGTGATGAGGGTTTGCATAGGTGCCAAAGAACACCAAATCTCCCGCTTGAAGGTTTTCTCTAGATACTTGTACACCATCTTTTATTTGATCAAAGGTGGTTCTTCCTACAGAAACTCCAAAATGTGCGTATACGTATTGCGTAAATCCTGAGCAATCAAAACCTGAAGGTGTTGTCCCACCCCATAAATATGGTGTGCCAAGAAAGTTTGAGGCATAGGCTATTACAGCACTAGATGAAATAGGGGCTGAACCTCTTGAAGGAGTATATTTAGGTGCTGATTTTCTTATTTTATTTATTTTTACTATGCTTTTATTTACTGATATTTGAGAACTACTTATCTGACTGGCTAGAAGAACTTCTTTGCTCTTTAAATCCGTTATCAACTTATTTTGTGACTCTTTAGTGACAATTATCTTGTCCATCTTCTGCTTATTTTCTACTTGCAAATTCACTAATGCATCTTTTGTCTCATTTAAACTCTGCTGCTTTTCATCTAATTCTTTTTTAGTGGCTTCAAATTCACCGACTACTTTTTTATCAAACTCTATAATGGCTTTTATGTTTTCTACTCTTGATACAAAATCTCCAAAACTCTCAGAACTAAGGATAGTGATTAAATACCCATCAAATCCATTTATGTACATGAGTCTCATGCGACTATTAAATAATTCTTGTTCTTTTTTTGCTTGTTCTTCGACCTGCTTAACCTCTTCTGTAGATTTTTCGATTGCTATTTCAGTTTCAGATATTTTGCCTTTGTTCTCCTCTGTTTTGATCATTGTTTTTTGGATCTCATTGTCAAATTTTTCGATTTTCATTTCAATTTCTTCTCTTTCGGATTGAATTCTAGTTAATGAATCTTTTTGCTGCTTTAGTTTCTCATTTGATGGAACAGCTAATGCATTCACATTTAATGTAAAGGTCATAGTTATGGCAACTGCAATACTTCTTAGGACATTATTCATAATATATCTCCTCAACTTGTTTATATTTTATAACACATAGGTGGAAGATATCAAAAAGTTGTGAAGTTCGTATGAAGATTGCCCACTTTTAGCTTTCAATTAAGCAATATAGTGGTTTTATTCTAACTATTATAGGATTTCTTCTTCAATGGCCAACTATTATTACACTGCTTTGGGCCTCTATTTTATTAGTTATATATCATAAATTAGTTAAAAAAGAAGATATTCCAATGCATTTCGGTTTTGTAGCTAAATTAATTTCAAGCACTATTCTATACAACTATTAAAGGCCTCATATGTTTTAAAATGAGGTCTTTAATATTATTTTATATATTTTTCCACATTATTTAAATGCTCCTCGTAAGTTTTACTAAATGTATGTCCATTTCCATTGGCTACATAATACAAATAACTATTCTCTTCAGGATAAAGTGTAGCCTCTATGGACGCTTTACCTGGTGAAGCTATTGGACCTGGTGGTAATCCTTTATGTAAGTAGGTATTATATTTTGATTGAACCTTAAGCATATTATAGTATACTTTAGAAATGTTTTTTTTTCCTTTAGTATTCGCATAAATAACTGCTGCATCCACCTGCAGCGGCATTCCTTTTTTTAGTCGGTTATAGATAACTCCAGCTATTCTGCTTCGCTCATTGTTATTTGCTGCTTCTCTTTCAATTAATGAAGCAATTGTTATAACCTCATTTACATCTAGACCTAATTCTTTAGCTCGTGATTTATATTTATCTGAAAATACTGTTTTAAATCTACTTACCATTATATTTATAATTTCATCTTTTGTGGTGTTGTTAGGTATATAATAGGTGTCTGGAAACAAGTATCCCTCTAAATCATAGTAAACATCATTTTTGCTCAGTATCAAAGTATTATTTTTTAAATCATTAAGTTTTTCATTTAATATTTCTTCTTTTTTTACAAGATGTTCTCCGTCAAGATTACTCGCAATTTGATATAGTGTATATCCCTCAGGTATTGTTATAACACTAAATTCTGACTTTTCATCTTTGAATTTTGTAATAAGGCCATTTAAATTTGTTTTAGGTTTTATTATAAAGTTTCCACCTTCTATTCTTTCTTTCAAACCATTTATGTTGGCATAATATATAAACGTGCTTTGAGATTCTATTATATTCTTTTCCAGTAGCTGTTTTGCTACCTGTTCTAAAGTTGAATTCTTCTTAAGGATGATATAAACATTATTAACATTTGTAGTCTCTACATGCTGATAATACAAATATATACTTCCTATGATTAAACCACACAAAATTATTATGCTATTAGTTACTAAAATCCACCTACGCATTACATCAACTCCATATTATAGATTAGTAAAACATATAAAAAGTGTATCAAAATATTGTGAAGTACTAATGAAGATTGCTCATTTTTATAATAAAACAAAACACGTAGATCCATTGAGTTTAAAGGTCATGTCAATGCCATTTGATGAATTTCCAATTAATATAATTGCTGCTGCGATTATAATTATGCCTGATATTTTATAGTTGCCTAAACATTCAGTACTATACCCCGCTGTATCGTATTCTATTAATTTTTATCTTGAGAGTTTTATGAATAATAAGATTGTTTTTTAATCCTATGAATATAAATCTATTTAATAGGGTAACAGCTATTTTTGATAAATAGTGCATTTCTACATAAAATATTTATAAGTATTTTGTATAATAGGTATAGGTTATAAGAAAAATAAAAAGGAGAGATTAATATGGAAACAATAATAACAATATTAATATTTGTGGGTGTAATGTACGCAATGTCTAAATTAGGTTTAGGCTGTTGTGGTGGTCATTCTAAAAATAATGAAAATAATAGCGGAGAAAGTTGTTGTGGCTCAAAAAAAGAAAAAACTTCTAAGGATGTTTTTAAAAAGTAGATTAGTTTTTAATATATACAAAATTCAAGATTTGAAGTAACAATATATTAAAAAACATTTGTTATTTATTAATATAAATATAGCTCAAGACATACTTTATAGTATTGAGCTATATTTTTAGAGGTGTTTTTTCTTGTCAGGTTCATGTTTACCTTCTTTTGAACCTTTTAGCATCATTGGTACCATAAAAAGCATCATTAATGGGCAAAGAAAAGTAATTAATGATACTAACGTAACGCTAGTAACGATATTGCCAATATTCAAAAATGGAAGTACTGCAATTAGCAATATTGGAAGACCGCAGCAGAGCACCATTAATGACATCATACGTTTCATTGAATGAGGACTACCCTTAGTTCCTTTTTTTTTATCATTTTCATAATCACTCATATAATTATATTCCTCCGTTAAACTTATTTTTTCAGTAATTATATTGTCTTTATATATAGCTTTTTTAGATTCTGCATTGTTTAAAATTAACTTTACAATCTTTCATATTGTAAACCTGCTTATTAGTATAATATAAAATTTATATGTAGATGATATGAAGATATAAGCCAAAATACTTTAGTTGAAAAGTAAATTTAATTAGTATTCTTCATAAACTCTACACAAAAACATGGTATTATATAATTATAGAAAAGAAAAGATATTATCAATCAATATTTTTTAAAATATTGACTCCCCCCTACCGGGATGGGATTTGAATAGAATAAAATAGTTCTTTTAGAGAGCGATGTTTAAAGGAGAAATTCAAATGAATAAGGAACAAGAACTAGCAATTTAATCCCTTAAGACATCAAAAGGACAAATTGAGGGTATAATAAAAATGATGGATGAAGGCCGGTATTGCATAGATGTTTCAAACCAAATAATTGCAGCACAATCTCTACTTAAAAAAGCTAATATGTTAATTTTGAAACAGCATCTTAATCATTGCGTAAAAGATGCATTTATGAATAATACGGGTGAAGATAAAGTTGATGAAATAATTGATCTACTTGCTAAATTAATTGGCAATAAATAATATAAGGTGGGATGTAATATGATAAATAAAGCACTTAAAATTGAAGGAATGACTTGTGCGGCTTGTGCAAAAACTATTGAAAGAGTTTCCAAAAAATTGCCAGGAGTTGAAGAGGCAAACGTAAATTTTGCTACGGAAAAATTAAATATAAATTATGATGATGCATTGATAAAATTAGAGGATATACAAAGTGCAGTTGAAAAAGCTGGGTATAAAATAGCAGTACAAACAACCAATAAAACCTTAAAGATAGAAGGAATGACTTGTGCGTCCTGTGCAAAAAACATAGAAAGAGTTTCCAAAAAAATACCAGGAGTTATGGATGCCAATGTGAATTTTGCCACTGAAAAATTGACTATTTCTTTTGAACCATCACTAGTAAGGACCGGAGATATAAAGAAGGCAATTGAAAAAGCAGGATATAAGGCTGTAGAAGATGAAAGTAGTGTAGACCAAGATAAAGAGAAAAAGGAAAAAGAAATAAAGGCTCTGTGGAAAAGGTTTTTGATATCTGCAATTTTTGGAGTTCCATTATTACTAATTGCCATGGTACCAATGTTCATTACTTTGCCTGATATGTTTAATCCAATGATGCATCAAAAAGGGTTTGCTATTCTACAATTAGCACTTGTTCTACCAATAATGTATACAGGTAAAAAATATTTTACAGTTGGATTTAAATCATTATTTAGACTAAGCCCTAATATGGATTCATTAATATCAATGGGAGCATCTGCTGCATTTTTATACAGTATTTTTGCAGTATATGAAATAATGATTGGAAATACTGGTTATGAGATGTATTTTGAATCAGCAGGTATAATTTTAACCCTTGTAACTCTGGGAAAGTATTTAGAAACGGTAACTAAAGGAAAAACTTCTGAAGCAATTAAAAAGCTTATGGGACTTGTACCTAAAACCGCAATTATAATGAGAGATAATAAGGAAATTGAGATTTCAATTGATGAAGTTGAAGTTGGAGATATAGTAGTTGTTAAACCAGGCACGAAAATGCCTGTAGATGGCGAAGTGGTAGAAGGAACTACATCTGTAGATGAATCAATGCTTACTGGTGAGAGTATGCCAGTAGAAAAAAGTATTGGACATAAAATAATTGGTGCAAGTATAAATAAAAATGGGTCAATTAAGTTTAAAGCAACTAAAGTTGGTAAAGATACGGCCCTTGCACAAATAATAACACTAGTTGAAAATGCCCAAGGTTCAAAGGCACCTATAGCAAACATGGCTGATGTTATATCAAGCTATTTTGTACCTGTCGTTATATTGCTTGCATTAGTTTCGTCAGGAGCTTGGCTTTTAGCTGGCGAATCGATAGTGTTTGCATTAACAATATTCATTTCAGTACTTGTAATAGCGTGCCCTTGTGCTCTTGGTCTGGCAACACCGACAGCAATAATGGTTGGAACTGGAAAAGGTGCAGAATATGGGGTGCTTATAAAAAGTGGTGTAGCGCTAGAAACTGCACATAAAATTCAAACCATAGTATTTGATAAAACTGGAACACTTACTGAAGGGAAACCAAAGGTAACTGATATAGTTACGGTAGAGGGTACTTCCGAGGATTATTTGCTTCAAATAGCAGCTTCTGCTGAAAAAGGCTCTGAGCATCCATTAGGTGAGGCTATAGTTAAGGAGGCAGAAGAGAAATCCTTAGAATTTAAGAAAGTAGAAAGCTTTAAAGCTATACCTGGTTATGGAATAGAAGTTAATATAGATGGTAATAAGATTATACTAGGAAATAGGAAACTAATGGTAGAAAGTAAAATTTCCTTAGAGAAATTAGAAGCGGTTTCAAACAAACTTGCTGAAGAAGGCAAGACTCCAATGTATATCGCTATAGAAAATAAGATAAGTGGAATCATTGCAGTTGCTGATACTGTTAAAGAAAACAGTAAAAAAGCAATAGAAAAACTTCATTCTATGGGCATAGAAGTTGCAATGATAACTGGTGATAACAAGAGGACCGCAGCAGCCATTGCGGCGCAAGTTGGTATTGACAGAATACTCGCAGAAGTTCTGCCTGAGGATAAAGCAAATGAAGTTAAGGAACTTCAGGCTGAAGGTAGAAAAGTTGCTATGGTTGGCGATGGAATTAATGATGCTCCAGCACTAGCTCAGGCAGATATTGGTATAGCTATAGGATCAGGTACAGATGTAGCAATGGAATCTGCAGATATAGTTCTAATGAGAAGTGATTTAATGGATGTACCTACAGCGCTACAGTTAAGCAAGAAAACTATAACAAATATAAAACAAAATCTATTTTGGGCATTTGGATACAATGCATTAGGAATACCAGTAGCAATGGGAGTGTTACACTTATTTGGAGGTCCACTTCTAAATCCTATTATTGCAGCCCTTGCCATGAGTTTTAGTTCAGTTTCAGTTTTAACAAACGCATTACGCTTAAAAGGCTTTAAGCCATTAAGATAAATATCAAAAGTCAAATAAAAAATAAAAATCGAAGGGAGAAATAAAAATGAAAAAGAAAATATTAATAGAAGGTATGTCCTGTGGAAATTGTGCAAATCATGCTAACGAGGCACTAAAGGACCTTGGAGCAAAAGACATAGAGGTAAACCTTGCTAAAAAGTTTGCTACTGCTGAAATAAGCGACGATATAACTGATGAAGCTATAAAGGGAGCTATTGAAGAGGTTGGATATGATGTTGTAGGAATAGAAAAAGTTTAATTATAAAACACTATTAAATTTAAACATGAAAATGCTCAATTATTATACAAGATATAATAATTGAGCATTTTATTATTATTTCTATAGGTTGGAAGAAATAGTTTTGTATAGGTATTACATTTTTTGTAAACTATACTCAATGAATACATAATATTTTTGAGGAGGTAATAAAATGGGTATGTCAACAAACAAACACCAAACATGTATAGATGAATGTAACAGGTGCGTGCAAACATGTTATGAATGCTTTAAAGCATGTTTAAATGAGCCTGATTTCTCAGCAAGAAAGAATTGTATAAGTACTCTTGTTGAATGTGCACAAATGTGCCAAATGTCATCTTCACTTATGTCAATGGAGGGACAATTGTCAAAAGAACATTGCAAACTCTGTGCTACTATTTGTGATAAATGTGCTACGGAATGTGAAATGTTTAAAGATGAACATTGCAAACAATGTGCTACAGAATGTCACACATGTGCTGATGAATGCAGAAAAATGGCTAATATGTAAAGGTATATAGATTTTATTTCAAAAAGAGTATTATTTTAAATCTAAAGAATATATAGTTGTAAGGATTTTTAGTTAAATTGAGATTAAAGACCTGCTTATCATAATTTTGATAAGCAGGTCTTTGCTATAGTTATTTTAATAAATAGTGGATTTCTACATAAAATATTTATAAGTATTTTGTATAATACAAATAAGTATAGTAATTTTAAGAGGGGTGAATTAGAAGTGGCTAATATATTAATTATTGAAGACGAAGAAAAGGTCTCAGAGATACTTAAAGCATATCTCGAAAAAGCAGGTTATAGTGTTTATTGTACCGTAAGAGGTATGGAAGGAATAAAACTTTTCGAAGAAATTAAATTTAACTTAGTTATATTAGACCTAATGCTACCAGACATATCTGGAGAAGAGGTGTGTAGCGCATTAAGAAAAATGTCTGAAGTACATATATTTATGCTCACAGCAAAAAGCACCCTACAGGATAGAATAGAAGGATTAAACCTTGGGGCAGACGAGTATCTTGTTAAGCCCTTCAGCCCTAGAGAACTGACTGCAAGAGTAAACGCATTATTTAGAAGAATTAATATAAATAAGGGTGAAAAAAAAGTTTATAACAATGGAGAATTTGAAATTAATTATGAGGAAAGAATAGTTAAGATTCTTGGAACAGAAATATCTCTTACACCAAATGAATTTGACATAGTGCATATTCTTTCATCTAACAGGGGTAAAGTGTTTACAAGAGATCAGCTCATTGGACGAATTATGGGCATAGATTTTCAAGGCTTTGATAGAACAATAGATGTACATATTAAAAACATACGTAAAAAGATAGAATTGGATACTAGAAATCCTAAATATATATTAACTGTAACTAGAATTGGTTACAAATTCGGTGGTGATTAAGTTATGCAAAGTATACGAAAAAGATTAAGTATTATTTTAGTAGTAACTGCGATAATAGCTCTTTTTTTATCCACACTTTTTGTAAATATAACGATATCGAAAACTTTTGACAAGTATTTACTAGAAACACAAGATAAGAGAAATGTTAGAATAGTTAAATATTTGGAAGAAGTATTTAAAAAAGATGGTAAGTGGAATGAAAATTCAGGAATAGAAATTTTGCA
>NZ_JBNMNU010000084.1:0-18641 GCF_051278035.1 Clostridium sp. | reverse complement strand
CAAATGACGAAAATGTTGATGCTATGGGAGCTTGTGTTGGTCCCAAAGGTACCCGGGTTCAAAATATAGTTAATGAATTAAGAAATGAAAAAATTGATATTATTAAATGGAGCAAGAATTCTGAAGAGTATATTTCTAATGCCTTAAGCCCTTCGAAGGTATTAAATGTTGTAGTTGAAGAAAATTCTAAATCTGCAAAGGTCATAGTGGAAGATAATCAGTTATCCCTAGCTATTGGTAAAGAAGGCCAAAACGTTAGATTGGCTGCAAGACTCACAGGTTGGAAAATAGACATTAAAAGTAGAACACAAGCACAATATAACATGGAATCGGTTGAAGCTAGTGAAAATGAAGTATTTGAACCAATTATTAACGAGTAGGTGATAGCTTTATGAAGGTTAAAAAAATACCTCAGCGCATGTGTACAGGATGTATGGAAATGAAAAGTAAAAAAGAATTATTGCGTATAGTTCGTAGCAAAGAAGGCGAAACTTCTATAGATTTAACAGGAAAAAAGCCAGGCAGAGGCGCATATATATGTAAGAACATAGAATGTTTTGAAAAATCTTTTAAGACAAAAAGGTTAGAGCGGAATTTAGGTGGAAAAATAAGTGAAGAGATTTATGTTAAACTTAGGGATGAGATAAATAATGAATAATAAATTTTTTAATTTTTTAGGCTTAACTAAAAAGGCAGGCAAACTTATTGAAGGTTATAACCAATGTGAAGAAGCACTGTCGCATAGAAGAGGAACACTTATAATTTTATCCGAGGAAAGTGCTGTAAATACGAAAGATAAATTTAAAAGACTAGGTATTAAAAACAATATACCGCTTATAGAAGGGATTACCAGTGAAGCTTTAGGTAAGTGTTTAGGTAGAGCAGAAATCAATGTTTTGTGTGTAAATGATAAAAGAATGAGTGATAAGTTACTCAGTTTATGGAGTGAAAACCATGAATAAATTAAATTTCGGGGGTGAATGATTTGGCAAAAGTCAGAATATATGAATTAGCAAAAGAATTAGAAGTAACAAGCAAAGAATTAATTAATGTACTATTTGAAGAATTTAGTATAAAGGCCAAAAATCATATGAGTGTGATTGAGGAAGAGGATGCTGAGTTAATAAAGGAACTGTATAGTGATGAGAATTCAGGTCTAAAAGATGATAAGAATGAAACAGTAGAACATTATGAAAATTTAGCAAATGAAGATGCTAACAAAGTAGTTATCAGAAAAAGAGGTAGAAAAGGTAGAGATGAACTTGGAAATGGTAACAATGGTGTTGAAGCAATAGATGATGAAGTTGTAGTAATTGAACCGTCTATTACAGTTAAAGACTTAGCTGATAAGTTAAAGAGACCATATGTAGAAGTTATAAAACAACTTATATTCATAGGAGTTATGGCTGGAATGAACCAAGAAATTGATTTTGCTACAGCTGAAAAGGTAATAGAAAAATATGGTGCACTTGCAGTACTTAAAGATGAAGAGCTAGGGAAAATTGCTGATGATGAAGATATTGAAGAATCAGATTCTGATTTAGGTACAGATAAAAAACCAGCTGTTGTTACAGTTATGGGTCACGTTGATCATGGTAAGACATCATTACTTGATTGCATTAGAAAATCTAAGGTTACTGAAACAGAAGCAGGCGGAATAACACAACACATAGGTGCTTATACTGTTACTATTAATGAAGAAAAAATTACATTTTTAGATACACCTGGTCATGAGGCTTTCACGGCAATGAGAGCAAGAGGTGCCCAAATAACAGATATAGTTATACTTGTTGTAGCTGCTGATGATGGTATTATGCCGCAAACTAAAGAAGCTATAAATCACTGTAAGGCTGCTAAAGTACCAATGATAGTAGCTATAAACAAAATAGATAGACCAGGAGCTAATATCGATAAAGTTAAACAGGAATTAGCAGACAGTGGTCTTGTATCAGAAGATTGGGGTGGAGACACAATTTGTGTTCCAGTATCAGCTCATACTAAAGAGGGTATAGATACATTGCTTGAAATGGTAATAATTACAGCAGAAATGCTAGAGCTTAAAGCTAATTCTAGTAGGCATGCAAAAGGAACAGTTATAGAAGGTAAACTTGACAAAGGTAGAGGACCTCTTGCTACATTACTTGTACAAAATGGTACATTAAGCACTGGTGATTCTATAATAGTCGGTTCAACTTACGGAAGAATAAGAGCAATGTTTGATGATAAAGGTAAAAAGATAGACACTGCCGGTCCTTCTATACCTGTAGAAATACTTGGATTATCTGAAGTGCCAGCAGCTGGAGATAGATTTAACGTAGTTAAAGATGAAAAAACTGCAAGAAATATGGCTGAAAGTAGAAAATCAATATCTAGAGAAGAACATTTCAAGTCAAGTCATAGAGTGTCAATGGAAAACCTATATAGTCAAATACAAGAAGGATCTGTTAAGGAGCTTGGTGTAATTGTTAAAGCTGATGTTCAAGGATCGGTAGAGGCAGTAAGACAATCTCTAGAAAAATTGTCTACTGAAAATGTTAAAGTAAGAGTTTTACATTTTGGAGTTGGAGCTATAACAGAAACAGATGTTACGCTTGCTGCTGCATCAAATGCTATAATTATAGGATTTAATGTAAGACCAGACAATAACGCTTCGGCAACTGGTGAAAAAGAAAATGTAGAAATTAAAACTTACAGAATAATTTATGATGCTCTTGATGATATAAAATCTGCAATGCTTGGACTTCTTGATCCTGTATACAAAGAAGTTGTTTTAGGTAGAGTCGAAATAAGACAAATATACAAAGTGTCAAGTGTAGGAACAATAGCAGGATCTTATGTACTGAGTGGTAAGATTACTAGAAATAGTAGCGTAAGAGTTATTAGAAATGGCATAGTAATAACTGAATCAACATTAGCTTCTTTAAAGAGATTTAAAGATGATGCAAAAGAAGTTGCAACTGGATTTGAATGTGGATTAAGTATAGAAAAATTCAATGACATTAAAGAAGGCGACATTGTTGAAGCATTCATAATGCAAGAAGTAAAACCGAAATTATAAGATTGAGGAGTAGTGGGTTGTATGGTTAATTATAGAAATGGTAGAATAAATGAAGAAATAAAAAAAGAAGTAAGCAATACAATTCAAAATAAAATAAAAGATCCAAGAAAAAGTGCTATGGTGAGTGTAACAAAAGTAGATACAACAAAAGATTTAAGTTATACAAAAATTTACGTTAGTATATTTGGTAGCGAAATTTCGAAAAAAGAAACTATTGATGCGCTTAAAAGTTCAACAGGACTTATTAGAAAAGAAATAGGCGCTCATGTTAAACTAAGACATGTCCCTCAAGTTATCATAGAGGTAGACGAAACTATAGAACGTGCAATACACTTAGAAGGTATATTTAATCAAATAAAGGCAAAAGAAAAAAATGATGAAAAAAACAATGGTGCAAACGTAAGTGGAGAAGATATTATCGAAGATGGTAGCGATGAGGATTAATGATATTGTTAGCAAGATAAACATGTTCAAAAAAATAGCTATATCTTTTCATACTTCTGCTGATGGTGATTCATTAGGTAGTGCACTAGCTTTACTTATTGGACTTAGAAAATTAAACAAGGAAGTATATATAATTTCTAAAGAAGTTATGCCACAAAATTTTATGTTTTTGCCACAATCTGATGAAATTACTGGTGAAATAACTGAACCAACAAAGGACACAGAATGTGTAATAGTGTTAGATTGTGGTGATTTTAAAAGAGTTAATGCGAGTTTATGTTTGCAAAACAGAAAATTTGAATTAATTAATATAGATCACCATGTATCTAATGATTTGTACGGAGATTTGAATTATGTTGATACAAGAGCTTCTGCAGTTGCAGAAATTGTTCATGAATTGCTGACACTTCTTAAGGTGGAAATGGACAGTGAAATCAGTACATGCTTGTACACCTCATTAATTACAGATACGGGTTCTTTTAGACATTCAAGTACAACAACAGTAACTCATAGCATTGCAGGTGAACTTATTAATACAGGCATAGATTTTAGTAATATTCATAGACTAGTGTTTGAGAATAGAAAGTTCGAACAAATAAAATTCTGTGGAGAAATTATTAATAATATGACAACAGAACTTCATGGCACAGTATGTGTTATATACATACCTAAAGATCTACTTAAAAAATATAATTTAGAATCTTCAGATACAGCTGATGTTGTAACTTTAGGTTCTTCTGTAGATACAGTTGAAGTTACTATTGTTATAAGAGAAGCTGAAAATGGTGTTAAAGTAAGTTTAAGGTCTAAATCAACAGTTGATGTTAGAAAAATTGCAGAAGGTTTTAGCGGTGGTGGCCATACTAGAGCTGCAGGTTTTTTCACTGAAACTAGTTTTTACGACATTAAAGTTAAACTTATGGAAATTTTAGAAAAAGAGTTGATAAAATGAATGGTATAATAAATGTATATAAACCTACAGGTATTACGTCTTTTGATGTAGTACGAAAAATAAGGAAAATAAGCAATGTAAAGAAAGTAGGCCACGCTGGCACTTTAGACCCTGAAGCTAGCGGGGTTTTACTTGTTTGTATAGGTAAGGCTACAAAGGCTATTGACTTTATAATGGGAGACTTCAAAATTTATGACACTGAATTAAAGCTCGGAGTTATTACGGACACTTATGATAGAGAAGGTAAGATTTTAAAGGAAACTGAAGTAATAGCAAGCAGCGACGAAATTATAAAAGCAATTAGATCTTTTATTGGAGAAATAAAGCAAGTTCCCCCAATGTATTCAGCTCTAAAAGTTAATGGGAAAAAACTTTATGAATTGGCAAGGGCTGGTATAGAAATAGAGAGAGAAGCACGAGATATAGTAATTTATAGTATAGATATTATGGAAATCAAGTCTCCTTATGTGAAGTTTAAGGTCAAATGTTCTAAGGGTACTTATATTAGAAGTCTTTGCTATGACATTGGAGAGCTGCTAAAATGTGGTGGTATGATGTGGAATTTAGAAAGAACGGATATAGGTGGATTTAATGTTGAAAATTCTATAAATATTGATAATTTAAATGTGGAAAATATAAATGAAAATATTATGCCGATAGAAAATATTTTTAGAAATAATACTAAAATAACCATAGAGGATAGATTTATTAAATTTCTTTTAAATGGTGTTGTAGTAAAGGATAAGGCACTTACTTGTAAGTTTAAAGTGGACAGTACATATAGTATTTATAATAATGAAAATGATTTTGTTGGAATTGCTGATAAAAGCAAAGATGGTGTTAAACTAATAAAATCATTTATATAGGAGAATATTGTGAATGATTGTTATAAAAGATAATTTTAAAACAAAACTGGAAGATCCAACATACATTGCTTTAGGGAATTTTGACGGGCTCCATTTAGGGCATATGCATCTTATAAATAAAACCGTTGAGCTAGCAAAAGAAAATAGTGCTAAAAGTATGATTTGCACATTTGAAAATCATCCCTTGTCTGTTATTAATATAGAAATTTGTCCGAAATTAATAATGGATAATGATACTAAAATAAATTTATTGGAAAGCACTGGTATAGATATTGTTGATTTAATTAATTTTAACAATGATTTTATGAAGACAACTCCAGAACAGTTTATAAAAAATATGGTGAATTTATATAATGTAAAGGGAATAGTTGTTGGTTTTAATTATAGATTTGGATATAAAAATTTGGGTGATGTAGAAATGCTTAAAACATATAGTACAATACTTGGATATACACTATATGTATCGGAAGCAATTAGTGTTAATCAGGAGATTGTAAGTAGTTCTAAAATACGTCATCTTATAACTGAGGGCGACATTACTAAAGCAAATGAACTTTTAGGAAGAACTCATTCTATTATTGGAGATGTAATTAAGGGGAAACAATTTGGTAGAACTATTGGATTTCCAACTGTAAACCTGAATTATAATAAAAAATATATTGTACCTAAAGGTGGGGTATACTATACAATAATTGAATACAATAATAATCGTTACAAAGCTATTACCAATATTGGGTATAATCC
This sequence comes from Clostridium sp., assembly GCF_051278035.1. Taxonomy (GTDB): domain Bacteria; phylum Bacillota; class Clostridia; order Clostridiales; family Clostridiaceae; genus Clostridium_AD. Next base: position 12,577 of record NZ_JBNMNU010000084.1, on the reverse strand, counting down.
CACTGTAGAAGGTGGGAAGCTATCAGTGGAAACCCATATTCTAAATTTTGATAAACAAATTTATGGTGAAGAAATTAAAATAAATTTTGTAAATAGAATAAGAGATGAATTTAAATTTAATACCATTGAGCGGCTAAAAGAACAGCTCGCAAAGGATAAAAAATATGCTTTTGAGCAAAAAATAGAAAAATAAACGTTAAAATGCAAAAAATAATTTACAATTTAATCTTAGTTTGTTATACTTAATACGAACCTTATGCTAAGTTAATCGAATCGCCAACGGTTTACTTGGAATATGGGAAGAATATTCGGAGGTGTTATAAAATGGAAAAGGCTAAAAAACAAGAAATAATGATAAAACACGCAAGACATGAAGGAGATACAGGTTCTCCAGAGGTGCAAATTGCACTACTTACTGCAAGAATCTTGGAATTAAACGAACACTTAAAAGTTCATAAAAAGGATCACCATTCAAGAAGAGGCCTATTAATGATGGTTGGGCAAAGAAAAGGAATGTTAGGTTACTTAAAGAATCAAGATATTGAAAGATATCGTGCACTTCTTCTAGAACTTGGATTAAGGAAATAATTTAGAGCGGCCTTGCCGCTCTATTATTTTAAATGTTGATAAGAAAATGTGCATTTTAGATTAGCAAAATTTATATATCAGTTAATTATATTACTTTAAATATAAGGGAGGCAAATACATGAATCACATTATTGAAACTACTGTAGCAGGTAGAGTCCTTAAAGTTGAGTATGGTAAGATTGGAATGTTATCAGACTGTGCAATACTCGTCAGCTACGGCGAAACTGTAGTTCTAGTTAATGCAAATGCATCAGAGAAACCAAGAGATGGTATTGATTTCTTTCCACTAAGTGTAGAATATGAAGAAAAACTTTATTCTGTTGGTAAAATTCCTGGTGGATTTATAAAAAGAGAAGCAAGACCATCAGAAAGAGCAATTCTAACAGCAAGAGGTATTGATAGACCACTTAGGCCATTATTTCCAAAAGGCTATAAAAATGATGTCCAAATTGTTTGTACTGTACTATCAGTTGAACAAGATAATTCACCTGAGATACTTGCTATGAATGCAGCATCAATGGCATTATGCATATCTAGCATACCATTTACTGATTCTGTTGCAACGGTTTCAGTCGGTTTAATTGATGATAACTTCATATTAAGTCCAACTACTGAAGAGAGAAATGCAAGCTCTATGACCCTTACAGTTTGTGCTACAAAAGACAACGTAACAATGATAGAAGCTAGTGGAGACGAAATATCTGAAGATGTAATGATAAGTGCTATTGACTTTGCTTTCGAATCATGTAAAAAAATTGTTGAATTCCAAGAAGAAGCTGTGGCTAAATTTGGAAAGAAAAAAAATGTTTTTGAAACACAACCAATAGATGAAACTCTCAAAAGTGAAGTTAGAGAATTGTCATTTGATATGACCAAAACAGCAATGTACATAATTGATAAAGATGTTAGAAATGCAATGGTTGATGAAATAAAAGAAAAAATCAAAACTGAATTCAGTGATAAATATCCTGATAAAAAATCTGATATAGGTGAAATTTTCTATGGCATCCAAAAAGAAATAGTTAGAAATATGATGTTAAATGAAGATAGAAGGCCGGATGGAAGAGCTTTCGATCAGGTTAGACCAATAAGTTGCGAAGTTTCAATACTTCCAAGAACCCATGGAACAGGTCTTTTTACAAGAGGACTTACTCAAGTAATGGGAGTTGCTACACTTGGAGCATTAAAAGAAGCTCAGATACTTGATGGAATAGGTGATGAAGATACTAAAAGATATATGCATCACTATAATTTCCCAGCTTACAGTGTAGGTGAAACTAAGCCAATGCGTGGACCTGGAAGACGTGAAATTGGACATGGAGCATTAGCTGAGAAAGCAGTACTACCACTTTTACCATCTGTAGATGAATTTCCATATGCTATTCGTGTGGTATCAGAAGTATTAAGCTCTAATGGCTCAACATCTCAAGCTAGTGTAAGTGCAAGTGTTTTAGCGCTGCTAGATGCAGGTGTTCCAATTAAGAGACCAGCAGCGGGTATAGCAATGGGACTAATTACAAACGCTGATTTATCTAAAGAAAAGGTGCTTACAGATATTCAAGGTATAGAAGATTTCTTTGGTGATATGGACTTTAAAGTTGCTGGAACTGAGAAAGGTATTACAGCTATACAAGTGGACACTAAGCTTCATGGCTTATCTAAATATTGTATCAAAACTGCAATTATAGATGCAAAAAAAGCTAGACTTCATATAATAGATAAAATGAATGAATGTATAGATGCACCAAGAAGTGAACTTTCAAAATATGCTCCTAGAATGTACATTTTAAATGTAGCTCCTGACAAGATTAGAGACGTAATTGGAAAAGGTGGAGCAACCATTAAGAAAATTATCGCAGAAACTGGTGTCAAAATAGATACTAATGACGATGGAAAAGTTGTAATTATGTCTAATGATGGCGATAGTGCAAATAGGGCCGTTAAAATTATTGAAGAATTAACGAAATCAGTTAAAGTAGGGGAAATATATCTAGGAAAAGTAACAAAAATCGCTGCTTTTGGATGTTTTGTTGAAATACTTCCTAACAAAGAAGGATTAGTTCATATTTCTAAACTTGATTTTGCTAGAGTAAACAAAGTAGAAGATATTGTTTCAGTTGGTGATGAAATATTAGTAAAAGTTATGGAGATAGACAATCAAGGAAGAGTAAATCTTTCAAGAAGAGACGCGATGAAAGACAGTGAAAATGAAAATAAAGATAGTGAATAATGATAGAAGGGCTTAGAGGCCTTTTTATTTTTTTTTTAATAATATTAACCTAATATGCACATATTAAATATAAATTAATTCTCATTAAGGAGAGGAATGTATGTACAATTTATTTAAATTAAATAATGGGCTAAGAGTAGTGGTAGAAAATATCGAATATGTAAATTCTGTGAGCGTAGGCTTATGGGTGGAAAATGGTTCTAGAAATGAAAATGTAACTAACAGTGGAATATCGCATTTCATAGAGCATATGTTTTTTAAAGGAACCACTCATAGAACTGCAAAACAAATATCTGAAGCGGTAGAAGACGTAGGTGGACAATTAAACGCCTTTACTGGTAAGGAGGCTACATGTTTTTACATAAAAGCTTTAGATACGCATTTAGAATTATCTTTGGATATTTTGTCAGATATGCTCTTGAATAGTAATTTTTCGGAAGAGGAAATCGAAAAAGAAAAAGGAGTTATTATTGAAGAAATAAAAATGAGCGAAGATTCACCAGAAGATGTTTTGATAGACTTACATACAAAGGCTATCTGGGATACAGATTCTATTTCATTACCTATTTTAGGAACTACTGATACAGTAAGATCTTTTAGTAGGAAATCTATAGTAGAATATATAGATTCCCACTATGAACCAGAAAACTTAGTCATATCAATTGCTGGTAAATTTGACATGAAAAATATAGAAAAACTACTTGAAAAATATTTTGGTGATTGGAAATGTAAAGGTGCAAACATTACTAAATACAGTACTCCTAAGTTATATAACAACCATTACTTTAGAAAAAAAGATATTGAGCAGCTCCATATAAGTCTAGGGATGCCTGGTGTGGAAATGGGAAATGATGATACCTATGCACTAATATTATTAAGTAATATATTAGGAGGTGGAGCATCTTCAAGGCTATTTCAAAAAATCCGCGAAGAGTTAGGGGTGTGCTACTCAGTTTATTCTTATATATCAGCCTTTAAAAACACAGGAATTGTAAGCATTTATGCGGGAGTAAATCCGATGCAAGCAAAAGTTGCAATTGATGCAATACAAGATGAGGTAACTAAATTCGCGAAAATTGGAATTGATAGTGAAAGACTCTTTAAAACTAAAGAACAGTTAAAGGGAAGTTATATTCTTGGGCTTGAAAGCACAAGTAGTAGGATGTTTAGTAACGGAAAATCTGTTATGTTTTTGAAGAAAATAAATACACCTAAAGACGTACTTAGAAAGATAGACGAAATAGATATGTCGAGGGTTAATACTGTTATGGAAAAGACTTTTAAAATGGGTATTATAAATTCAGCCTTTGTAGGAAAAGAAAAAGAAGTACTAAAAAATGTTTTCAATGGTAATATTATTTCTATTGAAAAGTAAATTTATTTATAATTATATTAAAATTATGCATAACTTCTTAACATATTCCATAGTATTCTATGAGAATTGTTAAGGAGGATGTTTATATGGAAGACAATATAAAGTTATATAGTGAAATGGAAAGATATGAAATTATTAATATTAATGATGGTGATAAATATAATAATTTAGGCAATAATGATGTGGTCATTGATGAAAATGGACTTTTGAAATTTTTGATAATTAACGAAGGTGGCACTAAATTTAGTTTTTTTCATAATAGTGATATAATTGAAATACCTTGGGATTATGTTAAAAAAATAGGATCTAGAACTATAATTATTGATGTTGATAATGAATTTTTGAAAAAATCTCGTATTTAACTTGGAGGACAGAAATGAAGATATTAGTACAGAAGTTTGGGGGGACATCCGTCTCAACTAAGGAAAAGAGAAAACTTGCAGTATGTAAAGTTCTAAATGCAAAGGCTGAGGGATATTCTCCTGTGGTTGTAGTATCTGCCATGGGTAGAAAAGGTGAGCCTTATGCTACAGATACATTGTTATCATTAGTTGCTGATAATTTTAAGACAGCAAACCCATTAGCAATGGATTTATTAATGAGTTGTGGCGAAATTATAAGTACTGTAATAATGTGTAATGAATTAAATGATAATGAAATTGATTCTGTGCCACTAACAGGAGGACAAGCAGGTTTAATAACAGATTGTAATTATAACAATGCAACAATAATTAACGTTGACACAAAAAAAATACTAGATATTTTACAAAGTGGAAAAATACCTGTAGTAGCAGGGTTTCAAGGTGAAGATGAAAATGGCTTTGTTACGACGATTGGGAGAGGTGGCAGTGATGTTACCGCTGCGAGACTAGGTGCAGCACTTAATGCAGTAGAGACTCAAATATACACGGATGTGGATGGTATTATGACAGCTGATCCAAGAATAGTTTCTGATGCAACTTTAATTAAAAAAATAAGTTATGATGAAATCTTTCAATTCGCAGATCAAGGAGCTAAGGTGATACACCCAAGAGCAGTAGAAATATCTAAGAAGTATAATATACCGCTAGTAATAAAGAATACTATGAACGATTGTGATGGAACAGTAATTGGTAATTTGGAAAGTGAAGCTTATAAAAATATAATTACAGGCATCACACATATAGATAATAGAGTCCAAATAAAAATATGCGAAAAATTAGATAGTACCTACGATGATCTGTTTGATATTTTAGCTGAAAATCTAATTAGCATAGATCTTATAAACGTGTTCCCAAAAGAAAAAATATTTACTATTGATGAAAAGGATTATGAAAAATTCGAAAATTTAATTAATGGACTTAATATGGCTTATTCTTTTGTAAAGGATTGTAGTAAACTTTCAATTATAGGTTCTAAAATGAGAGGTATACCTGGAGTTATGGCGAGAATCCTTAAGGCATTGACTAGAGAAAATATTGAGGTGCTACAAACGGCCGATTCTCATATGACTATATGGTGTCTTGTAGAAACAGGATATGTTGAAAGAGCAATTAATGCACTCCACAAGGAATTTAAATTAGGATAAAAAATGTATATAGTTTCTCTTAATGCACAAAATATAAATGGATTAGGAGGAATGAAAATGTTAAAAACTGATAAAATCAATGAAAAGATCGAAAAAGGAAGCTTTAAAAACCAAAATATTGAAAATGAGGATTCTGAAAAAAATGAAAAGCTTGAAAATATTAAAGAATTGGGAACAACTAATATTCCAACTCAAGACGAAAAAATTCAAATTTTACCTATTATAGGTCAAATAGAAGGTCATATGATGTTGTCGCCCCAAACAAAAGCTACCAAGTATGAACATGTTATCCCACAATTAATTGCTATGGAAAGAGATGAAAAAGTAAAAGGTATTCTTATTGTTTTAAATACTGTAGGAGGAGATGTGGAAGCAGGCCTTGCAATTGCAGAGATGATTCGTAGTGTAAGTAAACCTACGGTGTCACTAGTTGTGGGCGGAGGTCATTCAATAGGCATACCTCTAGCAACTGCGGCTAAGTACTCATTTATTTCACCATCTGCAACTATGATAATTCATCCAATAAGAATGAATGGTTTAATAATAGGTGTACCGCAAACTTTTGAGTATTTTAACAAAATGCAAGAAAGAATAACTGAATTTATTATTAGAACTTCTCGCATAGATAAGGAAAATGTAAAGAGATTAATGACTCAAACGGATGAGCTGTTAAACGATATGGGTACTATACTTATAGGGAAACAAGCGGTTGACAATGGATTAATAGATGAAGTTGGAGGAATAAGCGAAGCACTAGCAAAATTGAATAAAATGATAGATGAAAAATAAAAATAGATATAAATAGGTTATTTCAACCTATTTATATCTATTTTTATTGTTTATTGCTATGATTATATTAGTTCAAAACAATTAAATAGAGTTAATTTTAAATTTAACTATAAATATATAGAAAGTTAAAGGGAATTTATAAATTTTATAGAAATATAAATGGTGGAGGCGATACTTTGGCTAGAAAAAAAAATAAATCAAAAGCTTTAAAGAGTGTAGACACGGATAAAGAAATTTTTGGAATCATTTTAATAACAATGGGAATATTGATTCTATTTAGTATATTTTCAAGTTCTAATTCTATATCGGGTACAGTAGGTAGTTTTATTAATCGGGTACTTTTGGGAATACTAGGTGTAGGAGCATATCTTTTGCCTTTTTTTATAATATTTACGGGCACTTGTTACATTGTAAAGAAAGGTAAAATAAATTTCAGTAAGAAATTTTATGGAATAATACTTTTTATAACTAATACATTGTTATTTATACAAATGTTAACTTTAAATAAATATTATGTTAAAGGCGAGTTTTTACAAGGGATAAATAAAATTTACAATTCAGAAAGTGTGATTCATGGTGGTATTATTAGCTATTCAATTGATGTACCAATGCACACATTATTTGGTGCGGCTTCTAGTTTTATAATTTTTATTGCTATTTATTTTATATGCTTAATTCTAATATTAAACATATCGTTACATGATACTTTTTATAGTATAAAGAATAAATTTATAGCTACAAGAATTGCAAGGAAGAACGAAAGTGATGAGCTCAGTATAGACAATAATGATAAGGAAGAGGAATCAATAATTTCTAATAAAGGTAAAAATGAATTTATTAAAGATATTAGTAGTAAAATTAAAATATTTGATTCCATAAAATCAAATGAAATTGATGATGACTTTAGTGAGGGTAATAAAGATGAAACTGTCAATAATATTAAGGATGATCATGTTAACATCTCTAAAGAAAAAGGTGTAAGTAATTCTATTAATCAGGAATTAGAACAAGAAATCAAGTTAAACAGTGTAAATGCAGAGCCAAACCATAAATATGATTATCCAACTGTAGGTTTATTAAATGAAAATATTACCTCAATGATGAATAAAAATGACAAAAAAGAATTGCTTAATAATGCTAATAAGTTACAGGAAACACTCAGTAGTTTTGGAGTTGAAGCAAAGGTCATTCAAGTTACAAAAGGACCTTCTGTAACACGGTTTGAGCTTCAACCAAGCCCAGGTGTTAAGGTGAGCAAAATTGTAAATTTAGCAGATGATATTGCACTCAATTTAGCATCTTCAGGCGTAAGAATTGAGGCCCCTATACCCGGTAAAGCGGCTGTTGGAATTGAGGTTCCGAATAAGGAATTAAGCGCAGTATACTTAAGAGAGGTAATAGAGTCTAATGAGTTTTTATCGGCAAATAAAAATTTATCCTTTGGCTTAGGAAAAGATATAGGTGGTAATTGTGTTGTATCAGATTTAACTAAAATGCCGCATATGTTGGTAGCTGGAGCTACAGGATCTGGAAAGAGTGTTTGCATTAATTCATTAATAATAAGTTTACTATATAAATATTCTCCTGAGGATGTTAAACTCTTATTAATTGATCCTAAGGTAGTGGAATTAAATATGTATAACGGCATACCCCATCTATTGATTCCAGTTGTAACAGATCCAAAAAAATCTGCAGGTGCCTTAAATTGGGCGGTAAACGAAATGTCAAGAAGGTATAAACTTTTTGCTAACAATAATGTAAGAAGCATTGAAGGGTATAATGAATTAGTAAGTAAAGGCATTGCAGAAGATAAATTACCTTTTATTGTAATTATAATTGACGAACTTGCAGATTTAATGATGGTTTGTGCTAACGATGTAGAAGAGTACATTGGAAGACTAGCGCAAATGGCAAGAGCTGCGGGTATGCATTTAGTAATTGCTACGCAAAGGCCATCTGTTGATGTTATTACAGGAGTGATAAAGGCTAATATCCCTTCGAGAATATCTTTTGCGGTTTCCAGTCAAATAGATTCAAGAACAATATTAGATTCTGCTGGTGCAGAAAAACTACTAGGTAAAGGGGATATGCTTTTCTACCCAGTTGGAGAGGCTAAACCAATTAGAATACAAGGAGCTTTTGTATCGCAAGAAGAAGTTGAGCGAGTGGTGGCATTTATAAAAGATCAGAAGGCAGAAGTAAATTATGAAAAAAAAATAATAGATGAGATAGAAGGTAGTTTAAATAATAAAGATGTGGACGCAGATATTGATGAACTATTAAACGAAGCTATAAGAATAGTAGTAGAAAATGGTCAAGCTTCAACTTCGTTGTTGCAACGTAAGCTAAAAATAGGTTATAATAGAGCAGCAAGAATTATAGAGCAAATGGAAGACCGTAGTATTATTTCAGGTAAAAATGGAAGCAAACCTAGAGATGTATTATTAAGTGATAGTGAATTAAAAGATTAGTACAATAAATTTCTGTAAGAAATATTGTAAATACACTTGTTTAATTTACAAATCACATTTACAATAATTTATATGTACAAACAAATGTAGGAGGATGACCGGTGGATAAAATGAAAGTTGGAGTTATAAATTTAGGTTGTGATAAAAACAGAATTGATAGTGAGATTATAATAAGCAGTTTAAGCGAAAAATATGATATTACAAATGATCCTAAACTAGCGGATATAATTTTAGTAAATACTTGTGGATTCATAGAATCTTCTAAACAAGAATCAATAGATACTATTCTAGAAATGTCAAAATACAAAGAAAAATATAATTGCTCGGTGTTAATTGCAACAGGTTGTCTTACTCAGCGTTATGGGAAAGAGCTGCTTGAACTTATGCCGGAGCTTGATATAATGCTCGGTGTCAATGATTATAACAAGTTATTAAGTAGTATAGAAGAGGTACGCACCCAAAATAATAAAGTTCAACATTGTAGCTATAGCGATGAAAATATTAATGAAGGGCAAAGAGTATTAACTACGGGAAACTACTCTGCTTATGTGAGGATATCGGAGGGGTGTGATAATGCTTGTGCATATTGCGCAATACCGAATATTAGAGGAAAATATAGAAGCAGAAAAATGGAGAATATTATACAAGAAGCTAAAAGTTTAATTGAACATGGGTGCAAGGAAATTATATTAGTGGCTCAAGATACCACTAGATATGGAATTGATTTGTATGGTGAGAAGAACTTACATGAATTAATAAGGAAAGTATCTGAAATAGATGGAGTCCAGTGGATTAGAGTACTTTACTGCTACGCAGAAGAAATGACGGATGAAATTATTAAGGAAATATCTTTAAACAATAAAGCTTGCAAATACATAGATATACCAATTCAACATATAAGTGATGAGATTCTTAAATCTATGAGAAGAAAAGGAAGAAAGAATGTTATAATAGAAAACATAAACAAGATGAGAGCTAATATTTCTGGAGTAACTCTTAGAACTACTTTAATTGTAGGATTTCCAGGAGAGACAGAAGAAAACTTTGAAGAGTTAAAGCAGTTTGTCAAGGAAACTAAATTTGATAAATTGGGAGTGTTTAAATACTCAATGGAAGATGGAACTGCAGCTGCAGAAATGGAAAATCAAATTTCTGAAGATATAAAAATGAAGCGTGAACAAGAATTAATGATAATACAACAAAGTATATCAAAAGAACTAAATAGTAAAAAAATAGGTAAAATTTATGAAGTTCTAGTAGAAGGCTTTGATGGTGAAATTTACTTTGGTAGAAATTATGAAATGGCACCAGAAGTTGATGGAACTATTTTCTTTGAGTCTGATAACACTTATAATAAGGGAGAGTTTGTTAAGGTTAAAGTTACTAAGGCTTTAGAATATGACTTAATAGGAGTGGTGTGCTATGAATCTTGCTAATAAACTTACAATGCTTAGGATTTTTTTAGTTCCTATATTCTTAATATTTATAGCAGTTCAGGGGATACCTTATGGAAGGGAGCTTGCTACATTTATTTTTATTGTAGCATCTCTTACCGACAAATTGGACGGTTATATAGCTAGAAGTAGAAATCAAGTAACTAATTTTGGCAAGTTTATGGATCCTCTTGCCGATAAGCTTTTAGTAACTGCTGCACTTGTTTCCCTGGTGGAACTTCAAATTGTAGCTAGTTGGGTGGCTATGATTATAATTGCTAGAGAATTTGCAGTTTCGGGACTTAGAACAATAGCTGCTTCAGAAGGGAAAGTAATTGCTGCTAGCTGGTGGGGGAAAATTAAAACGGTTGTACAAATAGTAGCGATAATTACAGCTCTAATAAACTTATCCTATATAAACCCAGTAATAAATCCGATTTTAAATATATTGACTAATATTTTTATGGCTGCTGCTGTAATTATAACAATAATATCAGGCATAGATTACTTTGTTAAAAATAAAGATACTATTAGAGTTGATAAGTGATTAAAATATTATGATTTGTTAAGAATACAAACAAAAGTGATAATATAGAAACATTCTACGGTAAAAATAAGTTTAAACATTTGTTTTGGATGTTGACCATACAAAACAAATGATGTATACTTTAATCAGAACAAACGTTCGATAAAAAAGGATGGTGAACCCTAACGGGAAATTTATGAATAATGATAAGTTAAAAGCCCTTGAAGTGGCTATGAGTCAAATAGAAAAGCAATTTGGAAAAGGTTCTATAATGAAACTTGGTGATAACAGCACTTTAAATCTAGATGCTATTTCCACTGGTTGTTTAGGACTTGACATAGGACTTGGCATAGGTGGTGTGCCTAGAGGAAGAATGATTGAGATTTTCGGACCTGAATCTTCAGGTAAAACTACTGTTGCACTGCATATAGTTGCAGAAGCACAGAAAGCAGGTGGCACAGCAGCATTTATTGATGTAGAACATGCTTTAGATCCTATTTACGCTAAATCACTAGGAATTGATATAGATGATTTAATAGTATCTCAACCAGATACCGGCGAGCAGGCTTTAGAGATTACAGAGGCCTTAGTTCGTTCAGGAGCTATTGATGTTATTGTTGTGGATTCAGTAGCTGCACTAGTACCTAAAGCCGAAATTGAAGGCGAAATGGGAGACTCTCACATAGGACTTCAAGCAAGACTTATGTCTCAAGCTTTACGAAAACTTGCTGGATCTATAAATAAATCAAAATGTGTTCTTGTGTTTATAAATCAATTAAGAGAAAAAGTTGGAGTGATGTTTGGAAGTCCAGAAGTAACTCCTGGAGGAAGAGCATTAAAATTCTATGCATCTATCAGATTAGATATAAGAAAAATAGATACCATAAAACAAGGTGATCAATTTATGGGGAATAGAACAAGAATAAAAATAGTTAAAAATAAAGTAGCGCCTCCCTTTAAACAGGCTGAATTTGATATTATGTACGGTGAAGGTATATCTAGAGAGGGCGATGTTTTAGATATAGGAGTTAAAGAAGAAATTGTACAGAAAAGTGGAGCATGGTTTGCTTATGGAGATGCACGTCTTGGACAGGGAAGAGAAAATGCAAAAAACTATTTCAAAGAAAATCCTTTGATTATGTTAGAAATAGAAAATAGAATCAGAGAAAAATATACGCTACCATTATCAAAAGGTCCAGTAATTGATAAAAAGGATATAAAAGAAGTTAAAGAAGTTAAAGAAGCAAAATAAATGTGAAAGCAAGTTTTTACTTGCTTTTTTTCTTTAAAAATCATTAAATTAGTAATTTAGATGTTATAATCTTGACATTAGTATAAAAGTAATATAAGATAAATACAAATACTGGTTTAGTATATTAAAATTATTAGAAATTTAATAAATATGGCACCTTTTCTAGCTTTCGTATTTACTCTTAAATAGATTCGAAAATAAGCAAAGGAGGTGTTGATAATTATGGGAAATCTTGGTGTAGAAACGATCGTAATAGCTTGTGTTATTTTGATTGCTGTTTTTGTAGGTATTGTTGCTGTAATTTATTTTAGAAAAAATATATCTCAAGCAAATATTTCTGAGGCTG
>NZ_JBNMNU010000083.1:0-18869 GCF_051278035.1 Clostridium sp. | reverse complement strand
ACTTGAATATAAGCGGTTATATTAAAACGCTCTCGCAGATTACTTTTTTCTAAATGAAACAATATTTTCATAAGAAAGTAAAAAAGCTTAGAAGGTTTTATTTCTAAGCTTTAAAATGTTTAATATCCTTATATATTCCACTTTAATTCCATTCCATCTTTAAATATAAAAATTATCTCCTGTTGCGAACGCACTACCACTTTTTCAATGGTGGCATTCCAAAGCTCCTCATCAAACTCTGATACTAACACATCTCTTTGCTCCAATTCTTTAATAAAAGCTACAGTGCTCTCACTCTTAGCACTTCTCTCAAGACGTTTATCATTTATTTCATCAAGTCCCTTTTTTATATTTTCATAACGGTCTGCGAGTGTTGTGTATCGCTCTTCATACTCAGCTCGGTCTAAAGCGCTGTGAGCATTTTCCTCCACACACTTTTGGAGAAGTTCAGTAACCACCTCAATTTCGCTCTGTAGCTTTACCCTCTCCTTATCAAGCTTTGAAGTATCGGTCAAGGCTTGAATTATAGCTTCATATCCTTGCAGTATTTCTTCTTTGTTTTCAAGTAGACTATTAAAGGCATCAGGGAAGGCTTGTTTTAAAGTATCCTCATAAAGATGAGGTGTGCTACACTTTTTATTATTTTTGAATTTTGCATTGCACTGCCAAATTACTTTACGATATTTACTAGTGGAGTGCCACACCTTACTTCCGTAGAAGCTACCGCACTCCCCACATACTATTTTGCCTGAAAAACACCCTCCGCCAGTTTTATAACCCTTGACGTTTTTGCGTTTCTTAAACTCATGTTGAACCAGGTCAAACACCTCTGGAGTAATAATTGCTGGATGGCTGTTTTCAACATAATACTGTGGAATTTCTCCCTCATTAATTTTCTTTTCTTTGGTAAGAAAGTCCACCGTAAAGGTTTTTTGAAGCATGGCAGCACCTTTATATTTTTCATTTTTAAGAATGCTTAGTACAGTACTTTGCTGCCAAACTTCCTTACCTGCTGGAGTTGAAATCTTATTTGCAGTTAAATGCTTTGCAATTCCTGATGGTGTCTTACCCTCAAGAAACTGTTTGTAAATCAACCTAACAACTACAGCCTGCTTTTCTACAATTTTAGGTATGCCATCTTCACCTTTTTCATAACCAAGGAACTGTCCATATGGCAGGCTAACTTTACCATCCGCAAACCTCTTGCGCTGGCCCCATGTAACGTTTTCACTTATAGATCTTGATTCTTCTTGGTGGAGGCGAGGGGTGTCGAACCCCTGTCCGAAAGCCAAAGAGCGATTTAGAGCAAATATGTCAGTACCGGAATTTCCGGCAGAAAAGAAAATTTGTTATGATGAATTGCAATATCACTATTATTTTACCTGCAATTCTTCCTTCAAAGGGTTACCTCCTGTCTAATATCCTAACTTGGTTAAATTTAATTCCAACCTACCTCCCAATCTTCTGGTGTAACTTCATGATAAAAATCAATTGGAGTATATTCAGTAATTTGATTGCTTTCTAATTCCAACCAACTCAATTTAGTCAAATCTCTTAGAGGTTCTAAATTAGTAATTTGATTATTTTGTAACATCAATCTCCTCAAATAAGTCAATTCACTTAAAGGTTCTAGATCTATAATTTGATTGTTCCCTAATTTCAACTCACGCAATTCAGTCAATCCTTTTAAAGATTCTATGTTGCTGATTTCGTTTTTAGATAAATCCACTATAATCAAGTTAGTTAGACCTTGCAAAGGTTCTATGTTACTTATTAAATTATCGTTTACTTGCAATGAATACAAGTTATGCTAATTTGATTATATGTTAAATCCAAATAATTCAAGTTAATCATATATTCTATTCCTGTAATATTACTAATGTTTTGAGAATAAGGCGATAATCTATTTATCATTTCAACATCACTTTTTAAAATATCCCCATTAGGTTTTTTAATTTTGTCTCTAATTATTTGTTCTAATTTTTTATCTGGAAATGTAACTGCTGTGTTGTTATCAATACTGGTCTGGATTGTATCAATATCATAAGTATCTAATGGGGTTACAGCATGTTTATTTTACAAATATATTTATTTATTATCAAAAATCTAAGTGTTTTAGTTTAAAAATCAGAAATCATCTATTTACTTATATGCTGAGTTTTATAAAGCTCAGCATAGACACCGTTTTCTTCTATTAAACATTCGTGATTTCCATCTTCAATAATATTTCCACTATCAAATACAAGAATTCTATCTGCATTTCTAACAGTAGATAATCTATGAGCAATAACAAAAGTTGTTCTGCCTATTATTAGACTATCAAAAGTTTCTTGTATTTTAGCTTCAGTAACACTATCAAGTGCAGAAGTTGCTTCATCTAAAATTAGGAATGGTGGATTTTTTAGAAATATACGGGCTATAGAAATACGTTGTTTCTGTCCACCAGAAAGCATTGCACCACGTTCTCCAACAAAAGTATTAAATCCATCAGACATAGCAAGAATATCATCATAAATCTCAGCCTGTTTTGCTGCTATTGCAACTTCCTTAGGGGTAGCATCAGGTCTACCGTATCTAATATTTTCAAGAATACTATCAGCAAAAAGAAATATCTCTTGTTCTACAACTCCAATATTTTTATGCAAAGATTCTTGTGTGACATTACGTATATCCATATGGTCAAGCAAAATTTTACCTTCATCAACATCATAGAACCTGGGAATCAATTTACATAATGTTGATTTTCCTCCGCCTGATTGTCCTACGACTGCAATTGTTTCGCCAGGACTTACGTGAAGAGAAATATTGTGCAGTACTTGAATTCCTTTTTTGTAGGAAAAGCTAATATTTTCAATATCTAATTCTCCTTTTATTCTACCTAGCTCTATAGCATTAGGAGCATCCTTCATTTCAGTTTCAGTACGCATCATATCTACAAAACGTACAAGTCCAGCTCCACCTTTTGCAAATAGTTCAGCAAAGTTTGAAAGCTTTCTAATTGGAGTTATAAAAGTAGTGATGTATAAAGTAAAAGTAATTAAATCAATTTGATTCATCTGCCCTTTCATAATTAATATACCACCTACTAAGATAACTGTTGCTGGCAAAATACAAAGGAAAAATTCCATAGTTGCATTGAAATATCCCATAGTCTTATAAAATTTGGTTTTAGATGTTTTGAAAGCATCATTTGATTCACTAAACTTATCAAATTCTGAATTTTCATTTGCAAATGATTTTGCTGTTTTCATGCCTGAAAGCCCTGATTCAATATTTACATTTATAGAAGCAGTTTTTTCTTTCACTTCCAGAGAAGCTTTTGACATTTCAGAACGTCTATACCATACAACTAATAAAAATATAGGCAAGATTAAAGCAATAACCAAAGTTAATTTCCACTGAATAGTAAATAAGATACCTAGTGACCCTATTATTGTCAAGGTGGATATAAAAACATCTTCAGGACCATGATGAGCAAGCTCAGTTATATCAAATAAATCTGCCGTAAGTCTACTCATTAGTTGACCTGTACGGTTTTTATCAAAGTATCCATAAGACAATTCCTGCATATGTTGAAATAAATCGCTTCTTATATCTGCTTCTACTAATACACCAAAAGAGTGGCCATAGTAGCTTATTATATAGTAGAAAAAAGCTCTTAATGTATAAGCAATTAGCATAATCACCATAATAGTTATAAAAGTTTTATAAGCATTAATAGGTAGTAGCTCATTTAGAGAATAACGAGTTATTGCTGGAAATGATAAGTCAATAACTGCAATTAAGAATGCACATGACATATCTAATATAAATAATTTTTTGTGTGGTTTAAAATATGAGAAGAATATTGAAACTAGAGATCTTTTTTGAAATTCTTTTGTATCCATTTTTGGTGTTTTCCTTTCCTTTATGCGTCTTGGTTTTTCTTTCAGTATAACATATTTATCTCCTGGTCAATCTAAATTATAATATTCAAAATTTACAATTGCTTTCTGTCTACTTAATTTTTACACTGTTGACACCATTACCACTATCTCCACGGCACCATCTGTGAAAACATATTCTATCTAAGTTATTCTCTTCTATTCCTTTGTTATCACCTCCTGCTTTGCCTTTACCACCAAGGGTTGATAAATCAACGGTTGTAGCTAATGTTCCATAAGTGGTTGATGGTTGTGTTCCATTTAGTTGACCTTCTATACTTTTAGCTCTATCTAATCCAAACGTTAGCATCATAGGAGTTGCCGCACTATACTCTTCATAAACTCTACTATCTTTACACTTTATTACCAACACTTAAAATTATGGTAAAATTAAAAAAGGTTTAATAACACTCATAGATTATTAGAGGGCGTTAAGCTAGTATTATAGTCATTGTTATGGGATGACCTATGGTAATTTAAGCGGAAGTTATTAGTTATAATCATTACCATTTAATTCTAATAAACTTTGAAAGTTGCTTACAGCCATCTGGATTAATTTTATTCACAATGGTTGTAGATTTCAGTAAAATGTTAACTTGTTCACCCAGTCTTTCTAGTTCATCTATTGACTTGACGTTAAATAACTGGGTTAAATCAGAAAAACAATTAACAACATCTTCATTGTCGCTATAAGTTGAGTGTATAGCCAAAGTGAGTATTTCCTGTGACATTGATAAAGAATCTTTTATTTGTTTATAATCAATAGTTTGAAAATCTGTATTATTTAAATAAAGTTGTAGGGACCCTATTCTTGTAAACATTTCTATATCGATATTATTTTGTTTTACTTTGTAAGTATTTATGGCTTTATACTGAGACCTGTTAAACATTAAAGAACTAATTAAGGCAATTATCATTAAAATAAAAATAATTTTTTTCATATTTCATCTCCTCTGTATGTTATTACTAATAATAACATACCTTCCAATATGAGAAGGATATTTTCTGAAAATTGTTCGCTACCTTTATAAGTAGCAATTCTTGTATTTCTGTGAAATAGGGTGAATGTCCCTTGTCCAGATTGAGCCCAATAATAATTGTCCTCTATAGTCATATCAAATTTATGTCCTGCGCCATATGAAACCTATTTCTTAAAAAGGGTTGATTACATACCTTGTAGGGGTATATAATAAGACGTACTGTTTAATAGAAATGTCCTATTCATTAAATTTAAACTTATAACATTCCGCATATAACTAAACGAGGGGGCAGAATTTTGAAAGAAACAAGAAAGCAAAGATCAACTACTTATTTTACTAAATTAATAGCAGTGTCCGTTGGACATTTTTTCAATGATTTGTATATGAACTTAATTCCACCTATTTTGTTTTTATTTGTTCAAGAACTCGGATTGAGCCTATCAGAGCAAGCTTTCATTGCTTTTGTAATTACAAGCAGCGGTTCTTTTGCTCAGCCAATTATCGGATATTTTGTTGATAAGCGAGGGAAGCCATGGCTTGTGATTCTTTCCTTAGTATGGATTTCCTTTTGGATGTCCATCTCTGGAATAATTACAAATTATTATTTATTAGTTATTATACTAGGACTAGGAGCCTTAGCATCTGCATTATTTCATCCATTAGGTTCAGCTATGGCAGTAAAGCTCGGCAAAAAATCAAGAGGGAAAAGCTTATCTGTTTTTATGACTATTGGAGGCTTTGCTGCTTCCGTATCGCCAATGATTGCTATTCCTATTGTAAAAGCCCACGGACTAAAAGTACTAGTATTTTTCATGATTCCTGGTATTTGGGTTGCCTTATTTCTATACCTAGCCCAGGTTCAAAATATGGACATGAACCAAATTCAAGTGAATAAGGAAAAGAAACGTGAAAAATTTGATTTCCACTCTGCAAAGTGGGTTTCTGTATTAGTATTTATTTCAACCAACAAAGTACTAATTAAAATTTTCTTGATTACCTTTGGCGCACAGATTATGCTATCGAAGCAGGTTGATATTAAGATTGCAGGAGTAATATTGTCTGTTTATTTATTAGCTAATTCTCTTGGTACTATTATAGGTGGCTACTTAAATGATATAATCGGAAGTAAAAAAGTATTAGTGCTATTTAATGTACTAGCACCCTTATGTATGATGTCAATTGTGTTCACTACTGGTGTTGCAATGGTTATTGGCTTTTTATTCATGGGACTTACCTTAAGTGGAACGAATACTGCTAATATTGTAATGGCCCATGAGTTAATGCCAGAGAATTTAAATGTTGCAACAGGATTAATTATGGGACTATCTGGAGGGCTAGGAGGAATTCTTATGCTTTTATTTGGGAAAATAGCAGATATCCAGGGATTGATTACCAGTGCTTCTTATTTATTAATACCTCTAGTAGTGGTAACCTTACTTACTATTTTATTACCAAATGAAAAACCTAGGGCAAGTTAAAATATGAGTAGGTAGTTTTGAATTGGATTAAAAAGCGGGCTGTTGCCTCGACGTAATTTGCGAGAATAGTTTTTAATGTCCCAGTTGATAAATATATAATAAATTTAAAATATAGTTCTTATCTATATATTGTTTTAGCTAAATCTGAAGCATGCTGTGTAGCTTCAACTTGCTTTCCATCTATCGTAAATCTAACTGCATTAATCCAATAACCTTTATATTCTCTTTGAAGTACATTTTCTATAAGGGTATACTCAGTAATCTCCCCCCCTAATGAACCTTGCATACTTTGTTCCCAATAGTTCTTATCTCCTCCTAAATTTATAACAGCTATCTTTTTATATTTTACAGTTTCTATAGTCTTTAACTCCAACGGTTTTCCATCAAAATACTTAGTTGATATAGTGCTAAGTATTTTCTTTATATTATCAGCAACCCCCATACCTGCTGTTTTAATCTCTTCTTCACTTACAACTTTATAATTAGCATTTTTAGTTACTATCTTAAATATTCTCTCAGTTTTATCTGGTTTATCAATATTACTTTCTACTTTATCTGCGGTTTTTGCTTCTAAGTCTGCTTTCTCCTCATAATCTTTCTTGTCTTTAGATACCTGAATATCATTATTAATTTGATTTTTTTCTGTTATATTGCTATTTTTAGCTCCTGTGCATCCAACAAGCACTATAGTAATAATTCCAATTAATCCAGCTAAAAAAAAATTTCTCATATTCATTTCTCCCTTTTAAATAGCTTTTTAACATTAAAACGATATAATTCTCGTATCCTCTCTATAATCATGGTATTCATCATCTTTATTATTAATGCCTGTAGACACCCGTAAAGACATATACATATATTTATATACCGAGAGATTACAAAAAATATTAAAAGGCCTTAGCCCGCATATCAGGGGAAATTGTTTATAGTTATATGACTTATTATAATAATGACAGATACCTGTGGGGATTAAATAAAATGAGCCCTGCTCAATGCAGAACTCATTTGCTTTTCACTAGTATCTAAATTTATAATCTCTTAAATCACCTTTTTGCAAATATTCAGTTCAGGCTTTTGATCCATACATTCACTCATTTGTGAAACAATCTTTTTAAAATGCTCTGAAGACATATGCTTATTCAGGGCTTCAATTGTTTCCCACTCTTCTACCATGATTAAAATACTGGGATTTTTCTCATCCTGATACATTTCATACTTTATACAGCCGTCCTCTTTCACTGTTGATTCTACTAATATCTTTGCTAACTCTAAAACTTTCTCAATTTTATTTTCTTTAGCAAAGTTTTTCGCTATAACCTTTATCATAAAATTTCACTCCTCAATTTATCATTTTTTTATAATTAATTATTTATTTCCAATTTTCATAATGAACTCTTGATGCATCAAATCTATCTATAAATTCATTTTTCTGATTATCCGGATATCCTACCGGAATTAATGCAAAAGGTTCAATACCTTCGGGCAAACCAAACATGTCCTTTATATAATCCATTCTTTCTTGGACAGGTGCAATTCCAATCCAAACTGCCCCAAGTTCTAGATGTACTGCTTCTAAAAGTAGATTTTCTGCAGCAGCTCCCATATCTTGCGGTATACAAGGAGGGAACACCACTCCTTCTGTTCTTGATAAAAGAACAATTGTAACTGCTGAATTTGCAACCATTTTTGAATATGGACTTGCATTAGATAAATTTTTTAACTTGTCCTTATCTTCAACTACTATAAATTCCCAAGGCTGTTGATTTGCTGCTGATGGTGCCTGCATTGCCGCTTTTAAAAGTTTTTCAATTTTTTCCTTTGCAACTGGCTTATCCTCATATGTTCTTATGCTTCTTCTCTTAAAAATCGCTTCCATTTATAATATCTCCTTATAAAACAAATTTTTATTTTCTCCTGTTTAGTGAAAATCCAAATCTTAATTTGAAATCCTTATTACCCATCAAGTAATATTGTTTTTTTACCTACTGTATGATACTATTATACTACAACATACATAAATAACAAGTACGCACTTTTTTATCATATAGTATACAAAAGGATACCATGTAATTTAAAAAATATGGAGGTTATAAAATGTCAATTTTGAAGGATAAATACAATTGTTCAATGGAACTAACTATGGATTTAATCGGCGGTAAATGGAAAATTAGAATTCTTTGGTATCTAAATATGGGTACTAAAAGATATTCTGAACTCAAAAAATCAATTCCTGATATTACCCCAAAAATGCTTACAACTCAACTCCGAGAAATGGAACGTGATAATTTGATTAGACGGAAAGTATATCCAGTAGTGCCACCAAAGGTTGAATATTCTATAACTGAATATGGAAAAAGTTTACAAAATACGCTTGAGGAAATGTGCAAATGGGGCAATAAATATGCTATTGATCATGATATTGAATTATAGGACCTAAATTAATGTGAGGATGTCTCAAAAGTATATTTGTGACATCCTCTGTTTTATATGTAAAAAAAGAGCTGCCTCAAAATAGAAATTACTTTCTATTTTGAGGCAGCTCTTTTCATTCTCCCCAGGAGTTATTTCAACATGGCCGTAAATAATTACATAGGTTGAACCGATTTTTGTTTTTTAGCAATAGTAAGTAAGATACCTAATGCTATAGACAAAAATGCTGAGGCAATAACTCTATACTGTACTGGTAGCAAAAATACTGCCGTGTGTGCAGGTATCCAGAAAAACGGACATGTTTTAATCCAAGTAAACTCCACCAATGAATGCCAATCATTTTTATCAATTATCTCACTCATTGTAACTTTTCCACCATTTTTCTCATATTTAATATTTATATACATATCTGTAAATCTATGAAAAACCATCATCATAGGTCCAAAAGTAAGATTCATAATCGCACTACCGAAAAATGCCTGTGCGAGTACTGAACCACTAAATGGCAATTTACCAGATGCTTGTGCTGCAGCTACTCCACCCATGTATACAGTAAATACGAGTGTAATCATTAAACCTATAACTCCCCATATAATAACTTTATACATAACTCCCTTAGGAATAACCCAATCACCTTTTAAAATTCTTGCTCCAAGTAAATCTCCCATAGTGGCAAGTATTCCAAACTTAATAAATCCTCCTATATATGGATGCGCCTCAGTAGCACCGATAAATGCCTCTCGCGTTGCTGGGACTACCAAGATAACTACCCAAATTAATAGCAGCGCCACCCATAAAAGATCTCCTTTCTTCATGCGAGGCTCATTCCAACTTCAAAAGCCTTTAAGTTAAGTTCAATAAATTTCGGCTTAACATTATCCTTTATTATCTTCTTCCAATCTATATCTTCAAGTTCCATTGCCTTTACTAGAGTTCCTAGTAGAATAACATTCATAACCTTTGCATTTCCAAGTTCTTTCGCGTGTTTTGCAGCATCTACTACCGTCGTCTGAACTTTGGAACTCAGTTCTTCAATAATTCCTAACGGATAATCAACTTTTCCAGAAAGAATTGGCATGGAGTCCATTTCATAATCATTAACTATAACCTTTCCTTCTGGCTTTAAGTATTTAAGCCATCTCATAGCTTCCATTTTTTCAAAAGAAACTAATATATCAGCTCCTCCCATTTCTATTACAGGAGATTGTACATCCTCTCCATATCTAACCTGAGACGAAACCGATCCACCTCTTTGAGACATTCCATGTATTTCGCTCATTTTAACATCGTATCCTGCTTCCATTAAGCCTGTTGTTAAAAGTTTACTGGCAAGAATAGTACCTTGACCACCTACTCCAACTAACATTATATTTTTTGTCATATTATTTTACCTCCTTGGAAATTGCACCTACTGGACATACTTGTTCGCATACTCCACAACTAACACATGGACCCTTATCTATACTAGATTTTTTAGTTGTTTTATCAAAGGATAATGCTGGGCATCCCGTTTTAAGGCATTTTTTACATCCTATACACTTATCTTCATCAACCACACAGTTACCTTGGAAAGCACCTGCAAATTCTTCTTTGTCTTCTTTAGAGAATTTTTTTAACACACAAGGCCATCTAGTAATTATCACTGATGCTTCGTTTAACGCGTAAGCCCAATCTATAGTCGCTTTCATATCTTTTAGGTCATTAGGATTTACTACTCTTACGTTTTTAATCCCACAAGCTTTTACAAGTGCTTCTATATCAACCGTTTCTGTTTCTAATCCTTGTAGTGTATATCCTGTTCCTGGATTTTCTTGATGTCCTGTCATACCCGTAATTCTATTATCTAAAATTACATTTATAGAATTACCTTTATTATAAACAACATCTAATAATGAGTTAATTCCAGTATGGAAGAATGTAGAGTCTCCGAGTACTGATACTACTCGAGTTTCATTATCCTTTTTCATATTAAATACTTGCTGTGCTCCATGTCCCATACTAATACTAGCACCCATACATACTGACCAATCCATAGCATTATATGGCTCAGCGAAGCCTAGTGTATAACATCCTATATCTCCAGATATTACAGTATTTTTTCTCTTACTGATTTCGTAAAAGAAACCTCTGTGAGGGCATCCTGCACATAGAGTTGGCGGTCTTGCAACGACTTTACATTCATCATATTCTATAGTTTCTTCGCTCTTACCGTAAACCGATTTTCT
The DNA here is from genome assembly GCF_051278035.1 of Clostridium sp. Lineage (GTDB taxonomy): Bacteria > Bacillota > Clostridia > Clostridiales > Clostridiaceae > Clostridium_AD. The sequence goes on along the minus strand of NZ_JBNMNU010000083.1, from coordinate 7,833 downwards.
AATTACATCTGGAGTCATTTCTCCGTTGTATGGAAAAGTATTTTTCCCAAAACATTCTATTCCCATCATTTTTAATTCATTTTCAATTATTGGATCATTTTCTTCAATTACATATATTTTATCAACTTTTGAAGCAAAGTCTTTCATCATCGCTTTAGGAAGCGGATTTGTAAATCCAAGTTTTAAATAAGATGCATTATTACCAAAGACTTCTTTAGCAAATTTGTAAGAACATCCAGATGCAACTACACCTATTTTTGTATCATTTAATTCCATATAATTTAAAGGTGTATTGTTCGAAAACTCTTCCAATTTATTTAGTCTCTCTTCTACTTTTACTCTAAGCTTGGTTGAATGGGCTGGAACAGGTATATATTTTGTTATATCCTTAACATATTCCTTTAATGGAACGTCACGTCTATCTTCGCATTCAACTATTCCCTTAGAATGACAAAGTCTAGTAGTAATTCTAAAAAGTACTGGACTATCATATTTTTCACTAATTTCAAGTGCATCTTTAATCATATCTTTTGCTTCTTGACTGTCAGATGGCTCAAACATTGGTATTTTAGCAAATCTTGCATAGTTTCTATTATCTTGTTCGTTCTGTGATGAATGCATACCTGGTTCATCTCCAGATACTATAACAAGTCCACCATTAACTCCGGTATAAGCATTTGTAAAAAGTGGATCTGCTGCAACATTAAGACCGACATGCTTCATAGCAGCTATTGATCTAGCCCCTGCAAAAGACGCTCCAATTACTGCTTCTACTGCAACCTTTTCATTTGTAGCCCACTCAGCTAATATATCCTCTTTATATAAAGCAATATTTTCTAATATCTCAGTACTAGGTGTTCCTGGATATGCCGATGCAAACCTTACCCCTGCTTCATATGCTCCACGTGCAATAGCTTCGTTTCCTGTTAGTAATTTTTTCATAATTCCACTCCTCTTTTTTTACCTATCATCATAAATTTTTACATTCTTATTTAATTGCAGCAGCAGATAATACTATTGATAAATATTTTTCTTCAGCTGATGATCCTTTTGAAGTCAAAATAGTAGTTCGAAAATTTAACCGTATACAGTTATACTAGCAAGAATAATGCCAAAACAAATACAGGCCTGAGGGCCTGTATTTTGGTAATATATTTTTAAATTTAAAAATAACACGTTTTCTTATGTTAACACTTTGTTATCTTTAGTTTACATACATCTAATTTAAGATTTTGTCTTTTTCCATAAAGCAGTTCTACTTATTCCCAATTGTTTTGCCATTTCTGTTTTTGACATTCCACTACTTGCAAGCATATCTATTACTTTTTCCTCAACGTATCGGTTAATTTCTTTTAAGTCTACCACTTTTTCACTAGTAAGTTTTGGGGCTTCATTTATAAATTGGTTACCAGTCTCAATGATTTCTAAATCATCTAAATCGTCTAAATCCACTTCTTTAAATATTACATATCTTTGTGCAATGTTTCTAAGTTCCCTCACATTGCCAGGCCAAGAGTATTTGACTAATTTTTTCTCAAGTTCACTATCTACTCTCATTCCATCAGTTTCATCATCCAGTTTTTTTAGATAGTGCTTAAAGAGCGGAAGCACATCCATTTTTCTTTCCCGAAGTGGTGGTATATGGAGTTCCAATATATTTAAACGATAGAATAAGTCCCTTCTGAAATTTCCAGCGTAAGCTTTTTTCTTCAACTCCTCATTTGCTGCAGATATGATTCTAACATCTAAAGGAATTACATAGTCAGAACCTAACCTCATTACTTCCTTCTCCTCTAAAACACGTAGTAACTTAGCTTGAAGATTAAGGGAAACACTGTTAATTTCATCCAAAAATATGGAGCCGCCATGAGCTAGTTCAAATAACCCAGGTTTGCCCCCTTTCCTTGCACCCGTAAATGCGCCCTCTTCATATCCAAAAAGTTCACTTTCTAGTAAGCTCTCTGATATTGCTGCGCAATTAATAGCAACAAATGGTTCGTTTTTTCTACTGCTAATATTATGAATACTTTGCGCAACCATCTCTTTACCGGTTCCACTTTCTCCATAAATCATTACAGTACTATCAGTTAAACCAATTTTTCTTGCTTTTGCCAAAGTATTTTTCATAACGGGGTCATAAGTAATAATATCTTGAAATTTGTACTTCGTAACAAGACCCTTCTTATTAAGTTCGTACCTTATCTTCTTTTCCAATTTTTGTAGCTTAGTTATGTCCTGGAAGGAGCACAAAACACCATGAATGTTCCTATCCACCTCTAATATAGACGTATTTGCCGCAATAACTATTTTTTTAAGAACTTTAATTTCATTGTATCTATTTATTTTATTTTCCATCACATCCATTATAAATCCAAGCTCAGGATAAACATCTAATAATTGCTTATCCACTACATCACTGCTATCTTTTTTTAATAGTTCCTTAGCTCTTTCATTATACAATATAATTTTACCTTCTTGATCTACTGCAACTACAGCATCATGAACTCCATCCAAGATGGTTTTTAGAATCTCATTTTTATATTTCTGTTCATATAAGTTGTCTACAAGTTCTCTAGCATACGTGATTACTTCATGAATCGACTCATTACTGGCACCTAAATGAACAAATTCCATGCCTAACCTTTGAGCATAGCTGCAAGGAATTCCACCCCCAACTATTATTACCTTCTCCTTTTTATATAAATACTTATTTACACGTCCCTCAATTTCTTCTTTATAGCTAAACCTCTCAATTATGACATTGCTACTTATCATACTTTTCCATTCCTCATAATCAAAGTACTCTATATCCGATATAATTAGTACTATATCCTTATTAGCTACGCTTGCAGTCTTTATTGAAAACAAAATATCTAATGTAGTTATCTTTAACTGTATGACAGGAATATTCACCTTGCCTACAGTAAACCTATAACCGCCACTTCTCGCTATAATAGCTTTGGCACCCTTATTTTCTAATATCTTTCCTTGTTTTTCTATATTATCAGGATCTAATATATCTATAATAATCTTTCCTTGCTCTACATCGTCTCTATACAATTCTATTATACTTTTTTCTAGTTCTTTATCAGAAGCAATTACTCCAATTTTTTTATCCATATGTGTTCTCCTTAATCTTTGATATACTATATATTATATCAAATTTCTAAGAGATTTAAATCAGATTCGGAATAAAATTATCCTTAGATTGGAAAATTACTGATTTATATCTTTTAAACTATCCTTTATTTCCCTAATTTCATCGAGGTTTTCTAGAAATATATCGACTATTTTAGGATCAAATTGTTTACCCCTTTGTTCCTTAATATAATCAATTATTCTATCCCATTCCCACTTTTCCTTATAAACACGTTCTGTTCCTAATGCATCAAATACATCCGTTAGAGCAACAATTCTACTATAAACTTCTATTTCCTCACCACTTATGCCCCTTGGATAACCTGTGCCATTATATTTTTCATGATGTTCACGGGCAATTCTTGATGCGATTTTCAAAATTGGCTTGCTAGAATTTGATAAAAGTTCGTACCCTATAACAGTATGCGTTTTCATAATTTCAAATTCTTCCTCCGTGAGTTTACCCGGCTTTAATAATACACAATCTGGAATTGATATCTTCCCAATATCATGAAGCGTAGAAGCCATTTTTAACATCTCTGCATCCTCTTCAGGAATACCATACTTCATAGCTATGAGTTTTGAATAATAAGCAACCCTGCTAATATGATTACCTGTTTCCTGAGAGCGAGCTTCTGTAACATCTCCTAACTTAAATACTATTTCATTTTGAGTATCTATGTTATCCTTAATAAGAAGCTTTATGCTTGAAATCATATCATTGAATCCTGTAGCTATGCCAGCTATTTCATCAATATTGTTATCTGAGAGCTCAACATCAAGATTTCCACTTTGCGCTTCATCCATAATATTTTTTAATTTCCTTAATGGTGATGATATGCTAGACGATATTATAAAAGAAAACGGCACCGCACATACCAAACACATTAATCCAATAAATACTATATTCCACATTAAGTTTTTTGATTCTGACTGAAGGTATGCATATGGAATAGTGCTTACAATAAACCAATCACAATTTTCTATACTATTATAGGCTACCAATCGCTTTTCACCCATTATATCTAATGAAAAACTATTATTTTTCACTTTATTGTTGTTTAAAATCTCTTTCATAAGTTCTTTTTCTGAATACTCTTTATTTATAGGTATTTTAGATGCGTTATTGCTAGAAACTATTTTTCCTTTTGAATTCATTATAAAAACATCTGCATTGTCTCCAATATTCAACTGTTTACAAATATCTGAAATATATGCTTCCTTAAACGTTAATATTAGTGTACCAATTCTTGCGCCACTTATATTGTTGTTTATAATCTTCGCAACTGATATTTCAAAATTACCATTTGAATCCTTAATAAGTTTATAATTATATTTATAACCTTCATCTTTAAATTCATTATAAATATCAACAAGCTGGTTTTTATTATAATAATTTTGACCTGAGCCAATTATTGTATTCATATCAGTAATAATATTTATACTTGTTATATCCAAAGGAGCACTAAATCCTGAAAGTCTCATTTTTTCTACAAATAAAGAACGTATATCATCTTCTATATTAAACTTTTCATTACTGTCTAGTTTTACATAATTAGTCAGACCATTCTGTATTTCTTCAGACATAGAAATCTCTTCACATAAACCCTCTTTAAATGTCAATTCAGTTTTTAAATTTTCACTAACATCCTTCATAATTTGAGATAAATATATTTGGATCTTAGTCTGAATAGAATCATTTGATTTTTTATAACTAAGCAAACTTGTAACCGCTAAAGGCAAAAATGATAATAATAAAAATGAGACCATAAGTCTTGTATGAATTTTTATACTCCTTATTTTTATGTGCACCACTATCGCCTCTTTTATTTAAATTTAATCATATAATAAAGTCTTCAATTTTTCGTCATCCACATTAGTCTTGTCATACCATTTATATCCTATATCTATATTTTTAGGTAGCGTTTCACCTTTTAAAACCTTAACTGCAGCCTCAACAGCTTTGTACCCTACCATTACAGGGTCTTGTGTGATTGCACCAATCATTACTCCACTTCTTACTGCATTTTTTTGAAATTTACCAGCATCAAATCCTACAATTACAATTTTTCCAATTTTATTTTTTTCAGTTATACCATTAATTAGCCCATACGCTGAACCTTCATTTGTTGCAAATATGCCCTTTATATTGGGGTGCTTTTCAATAATTGTTTCCGTAATCTTTTTAGACATACCATGATCACCATTACCATACTTTACATCTACAACCTCTATCCTAGGGTATTTTTCCTTAATTCGATTTAAGAAACCATCGCGACGCTGCGTACCTGTAGTACTTACAGCATCATGACATATAACAGCAATCTCACCCTTTTGAGCTATTGCAACCGCCATTTTGTCTGCTGCTAAGCTACCCGCGGAATTATTGTCAGTAGCCACAGTGGTAACTAAAATATCACTATTTACACCTGAATCAAACCCAATAACAGGAATATTTAAAGATTTAGCTTTCTCAAGTTCATGTATAACTGCTTTGCTATTAACTGCAGCTAAAACAAGGGCATCAGGATTCCTACTAAGGGCTGAATCAATCATTTCAATTTGCTTATTAACAGCAATATCTGCTTCAGGGGCTTCAACAGTTATTCTGATATTATAGTCCTTAGCTGCTTTTTCCGCTCCCATTTTAACAGATTGCCAGTACTGTTGTTCCCATCCCTTAGAAATAACGGGAATATAAATTTGTTTTTCGGCATCATTTTTTACTGATTCACCATTCTTTATACTAGTCGTTGATACGCTACAGCCAAACAATAAAAATATACCTAGCATTAGGCACGCAAAAACAGTAAGTGTTTTCCTAACGTTCATTTGATCATCTCCCTTATGCCTTTTTATCCCTTAGCTGCAGCTTTAAATATACATTTCAATACAAATCCAGGATAAACTTACATCATTCTATATTTATTAATTGCATACCAAATCGCACCCATAACATCAGAAACTTTGACAATTAATATATCGTCTATAATTGTCAAAACTTGACGGATTCTTAATAATTAACCTTCAAGAAATAAATCATTTCGTACTGATTGACATACAAAGTCATTTTGTCGAAAAAGGAGAGCTGTCTTTTCACGACAGCTCTCCTTTTTTAATGTTCTTTGCACCGTATTTTATTAAAATACCCCTGATTTTTTCATTTTTACAATAATCCAGTGGAGTTAAGTCTGTAGAATTTTTTGAGTTAATATCAAATCCACTACTAATGAGAACTTTTAAGAATTCTTCAAAATGCTCATCAGAACAGTTGATATAGTCATCGTGAAGAAGTGTATTTTTGTATTTGTCCCTTATATTAATATCTGCTCCATATTTTATAAGAAGAGTAAGAAGCTCCACAGAGTAATTAAAATTGCAGTGAAATATCGGGGTCTTACCGGATATGTTTACTGCATTAACTTTAGCTCCTTTTTTAAGTATCATAGTTATTACATCTATCTGTGGGTTTCCTCTTGCACAAAGTTTATGAAGAGGAGTTTCTAAAAATTCACTGTGATGACTGTTAATATCAGCACCATTATTTATTAAAAACTCAATTACTTCAAAATAGTTATTTTCACTATTATTAATGGCATGATGAAGTATACTTTCCAGTTTAAAATCAGAATCTAAATCCTTAGGTCCATTCAAATAATCCTTTATTTCATCTATCTTACCTTCTTCAATATATCTATAAATTGTGTTAGGTTCTGTAAAGAATATCTTACCGAATATTTTCATATTGTATACCTTCGCCTCCCTTTTTCATTTCTTCTATTATACCATTGCTTAACATTTTCCCGCCACCTTAATATTTATAATATTATTTTTAATCTTATATAGAATATTAGTACATAGAATATGATAAGTAAATCATTTATAAATAATGTTAATGAGGTGGTATTTTGATTAATAAAAAAATTTTAACTGGCAATGAAGCAATAAGTAGAGGTTTCTTCGAAGGTGGCGGAATGATTGCTACCAGTTATCCGGGATCACCTACTGTACAAATTTTAGATTCTTTAAAACAATATAAAGATATTTATAGTGACTGGGGAACTAATGAAAAAGTATCAATGGAAATTGCAATGGGTGGTAGTATCGCTGGTGCAAGAGCAATGGTTTCTATGAAACATGTAGGAGTGAACATTGCAAGTGACCCCTTTATGACATTTACCCAAACAAAAACAAAGGGAGGCCTCATATTAGTTGTAGGGGATGATCCTGGTCTTTCAAGTTCACAAAATGAACAGGATAGTAGATTTTGGGGTAAGTTTGCTAATATCCCCATTTTAGATCCAAGCAATCCTCAAGAAGCTAAAGATTTTACAATGCTAGGGTTGAAAATTAGTGAGAAATTCAATACGCCAGTTCTTATCAGAATGATGAGTCGCTTATGTCATTCCAGAGCAGCGGTAGAACTCGGTGACCGTGAAAACTTAATTCCAGAGGGATTTGTACCAGAACAGGGGCGATACAGTATGCTTCCCCCCTATTCTAATGGAGCTCTCACGGAAACTCTTTAGAGCCTGTGATTACTCGTTTGTAGTATCATTAATTTTTGTTAATCCCCCCATTTTTTTTGAATAAAACGCTTGACAAGTCTGTAAAATTTTGAAAATCTCCTCCTAAAGACATGTTTTCAAAGGAGGATTATTTTATGCTTAAAAACTGGGGCACTCATGCTGATTA
>NZ_JBNMNU010000082.1:0-18880 GCF_051278035.1 Clostridium sp. | reverse complement strand
GAACTTGCTTCGCAAATTCAGTGTAGTAATTTCTTCCTGTCCTTGCACCATCACATCCTCCAATTAAGAAGAAGTGCCTGATTTTACCGTCTTTAACTGCATTAACTATTGTTTCAGCATGAGCCAATGTTGCTTTATGACCAAATCCAACTAGAATTTCTTTAACTTCTTCATCTTTTTCGAATCCGCCAAGTTCTAGCGCTTTGTTTATCATTTCAGAGAAGTCCTTATGACCATTCTCATCAGCAGCTACATGTTTTACTCCATCCCAACCAACAACACTTGTCGAAAAAATTCTATCTTTATAAGAATCTCTTGGTTTCATTAAGCAATTTGTTGTCATTAGAATACAGCCAGGTATGCCATCAAATTCCTTTTGTTGATTCTGCCAAGCTCCTCCAAAATTACCTACTAAATGAGCATATTTATTAAGTTTTGGATAGCCATGGGAAGGAAGCATTTCCCCGTGGGTATATATATTTATTCCTTTGCCCTCTGTTTGTTCTAGTAGCATTTCAAGGTCTCTTAAATCATGACCAGAAATTACTATAAATGGTCCTTTTTTAATATTTACGTTAACTTTAGTAGGTGTTGGAGAATTATACTTCTCATTATTGGCTTTATCTAATACCTCCATAACCTTAACGCTCATATCTCCAGTTTTAACTAAGTACTTGATAAGGTCTTGAAGACTCAAACTATCATCGGTAAGTACTGCAAGCCCTATAAAATAAAAGTCGTCTACCTCATCACTGTTATATTTAATAAATCTAGCTTGATGTGCATATGCCGCAATTCCTTTTAAACCATACTTTATAGTTTCACGAACGGAACGAATATCTTCATCTAAATCTTCATCATACATAACGCCTGCTTTTTTAGCGTCTTCAAGCATTTGTTCCTTAGAATCACTTAGGTTATATAAAGCCTCTTCAGAATTCACCTTTTCTCCGGCAGCTTTTTTTCTAACTTCTTCTTTAATTATTTGAGATTTTTTGAGCATATCTATATGAGAATTTGGATCAAAGTTTACATTAGTTAGTGTCATAAAAAGTGAATTTTCAACAAATGAAACCCATGTCTTAGGAAGTTTTTCACCTTTGGCTAAAAGTTTAGTAGCATAACAACTAATTCCTTTTAACTGATAGATGAGTAAATCCTGCATTGCTGCAATCTCCGGAGTTTTTCCACAGACTCCTACCTTAGTACAACCCTTTCCACCGAAAGTTTGTTCACATTGAAAACAAAACATTGCTCCTTGCATATGTAACCCTCCTATAATTTTATATTATTATAATCATAGCATACACTTATTTCCCATTAATATTCAAAGTTAATTATTAAAATTCATATTTTCAGCAACTAATTACTATCTATTATAATAATAATTAGCATAATATTAAAATACAAAAAATAAAAACAATTTATTACTTGACACATGACAACCTGTCATATATAGTTATGACAGGTTGTCATACATGTAAAGGAGTGATTAGCTTGCCAACAGAGACCTTCTTAAATTTACATCTTGATAAAAAAAACAAGATAATTAATGCGATAAAAAAGGAGTTTGCTAGAGTCCCCTTTGAGAAAGTATCCATCAATAAGATTGTGCAGGAAGCCGATATTTCCAGAGGCAGCATCTACATGTATTTTGATGATACAATGGACATGGTGACCTATGTTTTATCCAGTTACCATGATAAGGTTACGTCCATCATTAAAAATAGCCTTAAACAAAATAGCGGAAATATATTTGCAGTCTTTAGTGATATTTTAAAGTTCACAGCTGAATTTGGAACAGCAAAAGAAAACATTGCCCTTTGCATGAATATATTTTCTAATCAGACGGTTCAAAATGACATTTTATTACAATTTGCAAATTGCAGCAGAACTAAAGATCATTATCTCTGGTTTATGCAGTATGTGGATACTAAAAACTTGAATATACAAAAGAGAAAAGACGTGTACGCTATTATAGATATATTGGTATCCGTCACTCAAAGAGCCACAGTAGATATCTTCCTAAACATTGAAAGAAAAGATGAAATAATTGAAGACTATAAGAACAAAATAACCATTTTAAAACGGGGAATATTAAAATAAAATTTTTGGAGGTTTTATAATTGAATTTTGATTTTTTAACGGTTCCACTTGAAAATTTGTTTTTCTTTATACAAAGTGGAATTACTATAATTATACCTAATGAAGATTTATCATTTGGGCTCGCAATAATTGGTTTTACAATTTTAATAAGGGTGGTATTGTTGCCATTAAGCATTAAACAAACAAAATCAACTGCTAAAATGGGTGCAATTGGACCAGAAGTTAAGAAAGTACAAGCAAAATATAAGAGTGATCCACAAAAGTCTCAGCAAGAAGTAATGAAACTTTATAAAGAAAATGACGTTAATCCAATGGGTGGATGTTTACCAATGATTATACAAATGCCTATTTTATTTGCTATGTTTTATGTATTTAGAAATGTGGATATGAATGGTGCCGGTTTTTTATGGATGAAGGATTTAACATTACCTGACCCTATATATATATTACCTGTATTATCTATGGTTACTACATACCTTTCATCAAAACTTATGCAGCCACCAACAGTACCAGGTGCAGATAAGTCTAAGCAAACTTCAACAATGAATGTTGTGATGGCTATTTTTATGGGATTTATGAGTCTCAACTTCAAAGCTGCACTAGTATTATATTGGGTAATAAATAACGTACTACAAGTAGTTCAAACTTTGGCTATAAATAAATTAGAAGCTGCAAAAAAAGAGATATAACTATATATTTAAAACAAAACACCCTTGACCAATTGAATTGGTGGAGGGTGTTTTTATTGGACATCTAATTAGTTATATAATATTCTTATAAAGTAACGCGATATTTTGCAATCTTAATCGTATATATAATGATGATAGTTAAAGAGATGGAGGTGACGGTTTGGAAGATGACATATTTGTTAAAATCTATAACAAGTATTTGCCATATGTATATAGATACCTTTATGGGCTTACATATAATCACCAGACTGCAGAGGATTTGACCCAAGAATCATTTATTAAGGCCTTATGCGTTCTTCAATCTCCCAGTGAAAGTATTAAATCCTGATTATTAACCGTTGCTCATAACCTTTATGTTGATTATGTAAAAAAAAACAGAAGATTGGATTTTCGGAAGGATAGTTTCATTAATCAAATTAAGGTACAGGATTTCACTGAAGGACTAATGATAAAGGAAAGTACCAGTTCAGCTTTTCTATTAATTAGACAACTTCCAGAAAACCAGCGACAGGCAGTCCTCTTATGCCTAGTAAATGAACTTCCATATAACCAAGCAGGAGAAATTTTAGGCATCAGTGTCTCTGCTGTGACAAATTTGATTTACAGAGCAAGAAAAACTCTTAGATCCTTAAGGAGGAATATTAATGAATAATGAGTTTCAGGAAAAACTGCAGCTATATAAAGAAGGCAAATTAAGCCAGAATGAAGCCTCCGAAATCGAATATGAAATAGATAAATTCTCTGCCATGACGGATTATCTTAACGATGATGATAAAGCATTTTTAGAGGAACTTAAGCAGCAGATACCACAAGGCAATACAGAAGAAAATAAACCTATTAAACTTTTAAAACGCAGAGTTAATTTAAGGATTATTATGGTGACCGCAATTTCAGTTTGTTCTGTTTTAATAATCATTATGTTTTTGTATTTTACAACATCAAAAATTGTGACGTCATTATTTGCATTAGATCATAAAGAAGCATACGTAAAGAGAGCAACAGTAACTCAATTAGTGCAGATATTTCATCCTCAATATGAGTTCCATGGAAGTAGCGGTGATATATTACCTTTTGCACAACAAAATGTTCATGTGTACCTTGATAACACTGTTGGACATACGCTAATAAAGGAAACTGAGATAAAAGTCAAATTTAGTTTTGGAAGGCCTGTCAGATCAGAAGCAGCATTTGATTTTTCATTGTTACCAATGGAGTCCTCTTCTTTGTTAAATACCGATGAATCTAACCAAAGCCCCATACCAGATTTTACAATTCTAGAAAAGGCTCCCGAGGGGACAAAGGCAAAAATATTTATTAGGTTCAATAAAGCTTTAACCCCCCAGCAGCTAAAAGTGCATTTTATAAATCAAATAAGCACTGAAGATACTACACCTTTAAAGTTTACACCTTTGGTAGCAATGGATTCAGATTATATCTTAGCAAATCCTTGTTATTCTAAGTTTACACCCTTTTATCCATATAATAAAAGTAATAATAATTATGCTAAATATTTCGAGAGTAACCACTTAAAGCAAATACGATATGATAACATGGATGACAAGGCCCACAGTGAGTCTTTTGTTAGCAACCTCAATCTTATAAAAAGCAACAAAAGCCTACTTCAGGTAATGTACTATGAAGATATGTTCGAAAATACAAATATAGATGATACAATTAAACAAGTTGAAATTAATGGTATCAAATATGTGGGTATGTATATTTCTGCAGACAGCAAAGAGCTATTAAAACTTAAAGGTAATTCACTTATTTACGGGATACAGGTGGAGAATATAGTTGTTTGGTAAAAATAATTCGAATAATTTAGTATTTGATATACAAAGCTTCCATTGGAATCACTTTCAATGGAAGCTTTTTTAAATCATATTAATATTCTAAAATATCCTGCTCTCTGAATAAGCTTGAAACAGCTTCATCGTAATCGCATAATCTTTCCGATTTTTTAATTCTTTTTGCATACTTTACATTATCTGAAAACGCTGAAATCATATAAAACCATAGTTCTTTCATTTTGAACAAGACATTCCTATCTCCAAAGAGTATTCTTTTATAATCTTCATAAATTTTATCATGAAAGTCTTTCAACAATTCTTTTTCAAGTTTTATATTATCTGTAATATAGCTGTTAAATCCAGGACTTCTTAATAATCCCCTTCCAAGCATTAAAGTATCTACAGTAGGAAAATTCGCAGAAAACTTCTTATAATCTTCACTTGTAAAAATATCGCCATTATAGCAAACAGGATTTTTACTTAAAATCAATGCCTCCTTGAAAATTTTAAGATTAGGCTTGTTTTTATAAAAATCTTTTTGAGTCCTTGGATGAATAATAAGCTCTTCTATTGGGTATTTGTTGAATATTTCGATTAAATCATAGAATTCTTCAGGTTGGTCTTTTCCTATCCTTGTTTTTATTGAGATTTTAGTTATCCCTTGTGAAAAAATATCATCTAAAAATACATTAAGTTCTTCTCTTTTCGAAAGAAATCCGGCACCTTTATTTTTTGAAACTACAGTTCCAGAAGGACATCCTAAATTTAAATTGATCTCATTATATCCTAGATACTTTATTTTCTTTGAAGTATGAATAAAATCTTTTGCATTATTGGTTAGTAATTGTGGAATCATAACTAGTCCCTTGTTGTTTTCAGGCAAAATATCATTTAATTCCCGAGTTTTAAAACTTTCACTTTGATTTGCAACAATAAAAGGTGAAAAGTACTTATCTATATTATTGAAAAAAGTATTATGGGCATTTCTATAAATGTAGCCCGTCAAACCTTCCATAGGTGCGAAATAAAAATTCATGTATCTAACAGCTCCTTTATCTTTCAAGCATATAATCGCAATTTTAATACCCACTTGTACAAGTAGCTGTACACATAAGGCCTCTTTTCTAATAGTAATATTTAAATTATACCATTATTAGAATACAGTTCCTATCTATAAATTAATATTATTTAGTCCTACTAAAATAATCCATTCTATAATCAACTCATAGGAAAACCCACAACTAATTAATTAGTTGTGGGTTTTCACTGATGTAGGAGATTGGGGTATCAAACCCTATTAATATTTGTTCACATTTAATTCTTATATATTTTTTATCGCTTCTTTTATTTCTTCAGATTTACAATTAGCAAAGAAATATTCTTTGAATTTTTCTCCGCCTATAGCGCCCTTTAATAAATCTTGATCTATTTCTTTTAAAATCGTTATCATATCCTTATATGTTACTTTTTTAACTTCATCCAATATCTTTTTGTTTCTTTGTTCTGGAACAACTCTGTCCCTTGGATACCCTTGACCACTCTCACCTTGAAATAACTGTTCAAATATATATCCCAAATTTAATTCTGCTCCCCATCCAAATCCCTTTGCAAAAGGTATTGCTATTGCATTTCCATCATTAACTTGTGCAAACATAAACGCATCTGTAGGATCTTGTACATGGCCACATATTACTCCTGGAAATGAATTACACGCTAGCATTGCTCCTTCTCCAGTACCACATCCAGTTATTACATAATCAGCTGCTCCTGAATTTAATAGAATAGCTGCTAAAATACCATTTTGAACATATGTTAATTGTGCATCATCCTCTGCGCTATACATTCCATAATTAAATACTTCATGACCTTTTGGCTCCACCACTTTTTTTAATGTTTCGTATATAATCCCATTTTTTGCTGCTTGACTGTTTTCGTTAATTAAAGCAATTTTCATTTTATATTCCTCCTCGTATTTTTATTATATTAGATAAATATATATTATTTATTTGTTTCTTCAAATTCTGTAATCGTATTTCACAATGTAGATTCATTCCAATTTACAATACAATCTAATACTTGTTGACCAGACTTCTCATTTTCACATTCAATTTGATCAATCAAAATACTTGCTGCTTGTTGCCCTTCCTTGAAAGCAGGTTGAACAATAGTTGTTATGCTTGGCGTAGCAAAATTAGTCCACTCAGTATTATCAAATCCCATAAGACCTAAATCAGGCATTAAATGATAATAATTTTTCAGTGCCATAAATACCATTGGTAAAGCCCAACAGTTAGGAACAAAAATTAATTGCTTTTCTTTTTCATTAACATGTTTAACAAGAAAACTCAGTATTTTTTCAGAAATTTCTATATCATTATCTTCAACAATTAATTTCCCATAACCTAAATCATGCTCTAATAAAGCATCAATATAACCAGAAGTTCTTTCAATACGGGTGCTTAATAAACTTGTTTCAGCTGTAATTAGAATAAATTTTTTGTATCCTTTATTTATACAAGCAACAGTTGCTTCATAAGTAGCCTCATAATTGTTTGTTTTTACCCATTTTGTTTTATTATCGTAAACATTGCTGTCAAAAAAAACCATTGGTTTTTTTATTTTTTTATTAATTTCTTTAAATTGAATTGTAGGTTGGACAATAAAACCATCAACACCCATAGATAACATTCTATCTATATAGTTTTCTTCTCGATCATAATTATAATTACTATTTGCTACAATAAGTTGATAACCCTTTTTGCTTGCTACATCCTCAATGCCTTTAACAATTTGATTTGAAAATGTATTAGTAATATCTCCTATCATTATCCCAAGCAGCTTGGAACCTTTTAAATTTAAACTTCTAGCAGCAATACTCGGTTTGTAATTTGTTTCTTTAATTACTTTTTCTATTTTTTGTCTTGTTTTTTCAGACATCTTTTCCATTTTACCATTCAAATAAAAAGAAATAGTTGTTTTAGAAGTATCCGCCAAATGTGCAACTTCTCTAATTGTAATCTTACCGGTATGTGCCATATTTAACCTCTTATCCTTATCTTTATATTCTTATATTAACATAAAAAAAACATATAGTAAACTAGTTTACTATATGTTTTTTTTATTATTTCCCCTGTCTACTTGAATTCCTTTTCAATAACATCTGTTAATTTCTTACAAGGAATAACCTTTATATTCTTAAATTTAATCCCTGTTTTCAAACAATTCATCGGTATATATGCCTTTTTAAAACCCATTCTATCAACTTCTTTTAGTCTTTGCTCAAGTGATGGCACTTTTTTCAATTCACCGGTAAGACCAAGCTCTCCTATAAAGACTGTATCAGTAGATATCCCATGGTTTAATGCGGAAGATGCAATACTCATTACTACAGCAAGATTTACTGATGTTTCAGTTAATTTAAGACCACCTGTTGCTTTTATAATAACATTTTTATCATAAAGTCCTACGCCTCCCCTTTCCTCAAGAATTGAGATAAGAGTTCCTAATTGTTCCTTCCTTGCAAAGCACTCGCTTAGTCTACTTGGATAAGGTGTAAAAGATTTAGATACAAGACTCTCTACCTCTACAACAATTGGTCTAGTACCGTCCTTTATAACAGCCAAAGCACTCCCCGGAACTAACTCTTCCCTTTTGGTCATAAAAAACTCCGATGGGTCAGCTATTTCTTCCATACCTATTTCTGACATGCGGAATAAACCACTCTCAGAAGTGTCCCCATATCTATTCTTTTTGCTAATTAAATGTTTAAGTTCCTCTCCATCTTCTCCCTCTATGTACAATACGGTATCCACTAAATGTTCTAGAATTCGAGGACCTGCCATCTCATCAGCCTTTGTCATTTGGCCAACAAGAAATACAGCTCTTGGTCTATCTGGATTTTTTGCTTTATCCTTTAAAGCTGTGGCACATTCAATTACCTGAGTAGGCGATCCCGCTCTTGAGCCTGAATATTCGTCTAAAGTAAATGTTTGAATACTGTCAAGTATTATTAAGTCTGCATCAACCGTTTCTATATGTTGTAGTATCTCATCTAACTTGGTATCAGAAACTACCCAGAAATTATCAGCTAATTCTTTTACCGTACGGTCAGCTCTATTTTTAATTTGACTATTGCTTTCTTCTCCAGATGCATATAAAATTTTGTATCCTTTTAAAGACAGAGCATTTGTGAGTTGCAGTAAAAGGGTTGACTTGCCCATGCCAGGAGGCGCTGAAATTATACTTATACTATCTCTAACTATTCCGCCACCCATAACCCTATCAAATTCTGAAACTCCTGTAACTATCCTGTCGCTGTTAGATTGTACAATCGCTCTTAGTTTTGTTGGGTTAGTTGTTGTTACCATTCTACTTAAGCTCGCTTTACTGGAGCTTGCTTTAACTATTTTTTCTTCATATGTATTCCATGCACCACAATCGTTACATTTCCCCATCCATTTTGGAGCATGCGCTCCACAGTCTTTACAGATATAAACTTTTTTATCTTTAGCCAATTAAATACATCTCCTTAGCTACATTATTAACATGCATTATACCATACTAATCAATTATAAATCATTCTTAATATTTAAACTTTTCCATAAATACACGATCAATATAGTCTTTTAATTTCCAGCTTAGTCTCCCCATATTGGCCATTCCCTTATATTGCATAATTCCTTTTTTATTCCCAGCAGATATAATAGCCAGATAGTCTACCTGAGGTATATATTCTTTTAATCCTTCATTATCGATAAATTTCAGTATATTGTTAATCAAGTATGGAGCTTCCCGAGTAGCATAAACACCAACCTTTTTCACATATTCAAAATCACAAAAAGAAATGCAGTCTCCCGCTCCGAAAATAAAAGGATAGTCAACGGACTGAAGATAGCGATTTACCACCATATAACCACCCTTATCAACTGTAAACCCCGAAGCCTTATACATCGGATTTGACTTTGGTCCGGCAGCCCATACTAAAAAATCATATTTTATTTGTTCTCCAGATTCTATAAAGAGATTAATTTCTGAAACACTTGATATTTTACTCTGAGATAAAATTTTAATTTTATCTTTCTCAAGCTTTTTCAAGGTCTTTTCTCTGACATTTTCATTGTATCCCTTTAATATTGAATTCCCACTGTGCGCTAAAATAATTTCTACGTTTATCTTCATTTTGCATGACAATGATTTTAAAGCAAATGCCATTTCAATCCCCGCCGCTCCCGCGCCTACTATTACCACCTGACTTTCTTCAAACATCTGCGCTATAAAATTTTCCCGAAGCTTAAATAGATTTTCTAATGGCTTAACGCAATATGCATATTCCACAACTCCCTGAACATTCTTCCCAGCCATCTCAGACCCTGTATCCACAGAAATCACATCAAAAGATACTATTTCATGATTTTCTAGTTTAACACATCTATTTTTAGCATCAATTCCAGTTATCCTACCTTTTATATATTTTACCCTACTCTTCTGGCACATTTTCTTTAAATCAAAGGACATGTCCTCCTCTTTGTAGATTCCTTCCACATATCCAGCAGCCATTCCTGAGTAATACTGATATTGGCCTGGAGTCACAAGAACAACTTCAAGTCCTGGAATGTTTTTCAAATAAAACTGCTTTATAAGAAATACATGAGCATGACCACCACCCACTAACAGTAATCTTTTAGGCTTTTGCATAATATTCACCATCCTCATTTTGTACAAAATGAAGGTTATTTGTTGGAAATATAAGTCCTACCCTTTGTCCTAGCTTTAAAACCTCATTTGAAAAATCTTCAACAAGTAAGTTTATATTTCCGTCTGTTACTCTATAGGTCGCTTGTTTGCCTGTTACGCTGCAATTATCTACACTGTAATAATTCCCACTAAAATCAAACTTAATCTGATGTGGCCTTAGTAGTAGTTCCATATTTTCGCTTTTATATATTGGGGCCTTAAAATTGCCAATAATGGTATTGAAAATATTTCCCGTTCTTTTACCGGGAATGAAGTTGCACTCTCCCATATACAGTGCCGTGGTTTTATTTACAGGTTTGTAATAAATATTTTGTGGTGTATCCAGTTGCGCAATGCGCCCATCTACAATAAAAGCAACGGAGTTAGATAGCGCAAGGCTTTCATTTCTGTCATGAGTAACAAATATAATTGTAGATCCCTCAGTCGCCTGTATTTTTTTAATTAGTCCACCCATTTCGCTCCTAAGTCCCGGATCAAGACTAGAAAATGGCTCATCCATAAGTAAAATTTTGGGCTGCGGTGCCAATGCTCTTGCTATTGCAACCCTCTGCTGTTGTCCTCCTGAAATCTCAGATGGCATCCTTTTTTCAAGCCCTTCAATTTGTAAAAGCACCAGAAGCTGCTGGACCCTGTCCATTATTCGTTTTTTATTCCACTTTTTCACTTCAAGACCAAAGCATATATTTTCTTCAATTGTCATATGAGGAAAAAGTAAAGGGGACTGAAAAACATATCCAATGCCCCTTTTTTCGGATAAATGTCCGGTTACTTCTATATCGTCAATGATAACACTCCCTGTATCGGGCGCCAAAAGTCCTGCTATTATGCGGAGAATAGTCGTTTTACCTGCACCCGATTCACCTAAAATTGAAAGTAATGCGCCCTCTTCAACTTTAAAATTTATATTATCCAGTATTTTTTGCTTTCCATATTTTTTTGAAATATTATTAAGAATAATTTTCACCTTCATGACTTCCTCCCCTTAAACAAAATTTTTAATAGCATAGCATACACCCCTACAATTGCGCCTCCAAGTATAATAAGAATTACGTTCATTGCCATGCCTTTGGGGAGCAAACTAAGGTCAGGATTAATGAACAAGCTATAAAGTCTTGATGATAGGGATACTGGTGAAATGCTTCCTAATAGATATGGTACCTCAAAGGATCCTAGTTCATATGCAAATACAATACAGGATGACCATATTATTGCTCCAGAGCTTAAAGGTATATAAATTTTGCGTAGAATAGTGAGTCCGCTAGCACTTAAAGATTTTGCCACATCTTCATATGTGCTGCTGATTTTGGACATGACATTAAGTACAAATAGCGCTATAAAGGGCGTTCCTTTGAAAACATACACCCATATTATACCTAGTCCCCTTCTGTCAAAAATAAGTTCTGGAAAACTTTTTAAATCCTTCAGTACTCCTATATTGTACATAAGCCTAGAAATAAATCCTGTTTGACTTAGAGTTATCATTGCTAGAAAAACCACATACAGATATGGAATAATCAGCCCCATCTGCAATGCTTTCTTAACTATAACCTTGACATATGAATTTTTTGAGGTAACAAAACAGTAGGCAATGATGATTCCAAGAAAAGTAGATAATATTGTCGCCGTGCCAGCTATATAGACAGAGTACAGCATATCCCTAAGAAAGCTATTTTGCTTAAAAATTTCTTTGTAGCTATCTAGATCAAAAGTATCAAATCCTAAAACAGGAATATAACCCATGCTTTCCTTTACAGTTTCTATAAGTCCACCACCAATCAGCACAATATACAGTATCAAAATAGGTGATAAAAGTACATAGGGTGTAATCCTCTTAAAATGCATTATTTTCCTCCAATTTCGCTTATCCATATTTCCTTGATCCAGTCGATATATTGGGATTTCATTTCTGGAAGTCTATGCTTTGACAATTCTTTAATAGAAAGTGCACCCGGACCTGCCTCTGCAGCTTTAAGTTCTGTATTTCGATCATCACTTAGCTTACCTACATCTATTGCTGGCATATCTCCCCAGACTTCTGCTTTCAATTTTTCTATTTGAGCTTTTGGGCTTTGTAGAAAATCAATTACAAGTAGTGCAGCTGCCTTGTTTGGCGAATTATAAGGCACAGCAAGGTAATGCGAATTCCCTATAGTTCCAGTGTCAAAAACAAAGCTTTTTACTGTTTCAGGGTATTCGCCTTTTTTTATAAGCCCTGCGGTTTTACCTATTTCAAATCCCATAGTCATGGCAATCTCACCATTTTTGAAAAGCTCATCCTGCTGGGACTGAGTTACTGGTAATGCCTTTCCTTCTCTCCATAGATACTGGTTCATTTCCTTAAAATAATCCACAACTGGCCTTGAAATTTGGAGGAATTCTTCTTTGCTCATATCCTTTTGAAAAACATCACTTTTCCCCGTAATCTCATAATAGGCAGTCCTAATAAAGGATACTCCTACAAAATCATCGGGAAGCTTTGGGTATGTAAATTTACCGGGGTTCTTTTTAACCCATTCCATTAATTCCTTGAAGTTTTTCGGTGGGACAGTAACTACTTTAGAATCATAGGTAAGTACCAGCTGTGCCCTACCCCAGATGGCTTCAGAGCCTTCTATGGGAATACCTGTATCAAACTTTAAATCATCTGCATTTCCATCATAATACTTCTTTAGGTTTGGTAAAAGTTCAGTAAATGGCCCCCATATAAGCCCACCTTGCTTTGCAGTCCTAAAATTTTCTCCATTGATCCATAGCAGATCTGCTGTCCCTTGATTTACGCTACCTTTTTTCTCATTTAGAAGTTTTGTGATAAACTCAGGTGCATTCATGGGCACTCTTTTAAGTGTTATTCCATACATCTCCTTTACATTTTTAGCTACAAAGCCGTCCATGTATTTGTTGATGCTTTCATTCCCACCCCACATTAAAATTGTGGCCTCTTTGTTTTTACCTTGATTCTCTACATTTTCCCATGAAGTGAATTTTACTTCGGTACTACTTAATGATTTATTAGAAGAACACCCTGAAAGCATGAATAGAGATAGCAGTATTACAGTGATTTTTCTGATTCTCATGATTTTCTCGCTCCTTTTATAATTTTCTTACCTCTTTTTTATAAACACTTTAATAATATAACTAAATATAAATATAATAATAGCTAATATAACTAAACTAGTAATTATCTTTGAATAAGAGCTGAGTTTAGACATTTCATTACCTAAAACTACATAAGCTATTGTTCCAGGTACCATACCAATGCCTGTAGCAATTAAAAACGGAATTAACTTCATATTACTTAAACCCGCAGCATAGCTTAAAAAATCAAAAGAAATAAATGGTAATAGTCTACCTACTAATATAACCTTAAATCCTTGCTTATTACTTATTTCATCGACCTTCTCCCATATACCTTTTGCTAATTCAATTCTTTTCACAAAAGCCTCTCCAAAAACCCTTGATAAATAAAATGTGCCTAACGCCCCAATCATAGCTCCAAACCAAGATATAAAAGTTCCAAACCAAATACCAAAAACAGCTCCATTAGCCCCCGCAATTAAAAAAGAGGGAATTGGAGCTATAAAAGATTGAAGAATCATAAGTAAAATACTTAATATCGGTGCAGCAATACCCCATGATCTAATTATATTTGCAACCTGTTCAATGGATCCCTTAGAGATAATATCAATTATATTTTTAAAATTCTCCCTATATATATAAGTAAGCAATAGTACTACAACGAATGAAACCAAATAAATAATATGTTTTTTACTTAACTTCTTAAACACCATTGAATTATCCTCCGAGTTTTATTCCATTAAATCATCAGTAAATTAATTTGTCATTTTACTATATTTAATTACTTTATAAAATCTTATGATGCCTGTTAAAAATATAATAGCGTTGAATATCATTAGTATTGGCATTATATGATTTTCAAATATTAACATTAGTGAGAACACTATAAATGTTTCAGTCCTCTCTGCTATTCCAGTATCATAATGCATGCTTTTTTCAGAGGCATTCTTAAATAATGCTCCTGCTACAACAAATGTTGTAAAATTAAAAATCACTGAAATATAGAACACGATATAGGCAAGGTAATTTGTCGGAGCAAGGATAGTGAATCCAAGAATAATAAAAGCTTCTACCATTCTGTCAAAAATAAGATCCATGTAAGCGCCACATGCGGAAGATTTGCCTGTAAGTCTTGCAACGCTTCCATCTAAAGCATCCAAAAGACCGGAAATCCATAATAGAATCAGCGCTACTATGGGTTTATTAAATCCTATAAATATAGCAGAAAACAAACCTATAGCAAAAGCTACTATTGTTATGGCATTGGGTTTGATTTTTAAACTAACTAAAATTCTCGCCAGAAAATTAAACATAGGCTCAAATTTTCCACGCCATCTGGTATCAATCATTTTAACGCCACCTTTTAAACAACTCTTAACAATGGAACAATAATTTACTTATAAAGACCATCTAAATTTTTTTATCTGACTCTAATAATATCTTTAATGTTATCTTAAAAAAAATAATTTTATAAGCTTATTCTGCCACGCTTTAAATGAATTCTTTAAGACCTTCAAAGATGCAAACTTAAAAATTTCAGCTTCTGTTGGGTAAGAAAATATCATGTTTAGATAGTTTGTTGCCTTAAGTTTTTTCGTAATAGCCATGGTAGCTAAAGGAATTGTTTCCCCAGCTTTTTCTCCTACTAATGTAGCCCCAATTATTCTTCCTTTTTTTCCTAAAATAAGCTTTAAAAAACCAATTCTATCATTTTCTGTTTTAGCTCTATCAATCTCATCAAGAGGGACTATTATAGCTTCTCTAAATAATCCTGTTTTTTTTGCCATAGGCTCTGTATATCCAACATGGGCCACTTCTGGCTTAGTATATGTTGTCCAGGGCACTGCTGAATAATCAACCTTGGAACCTAGATGAAAAATAATATTTCTAATTACAATACCTGCCTGGTATCCCGCCATATGTGTAAATTGATAAGGACCTGTTGCATCTCCACAAGCATATATGTTATTTATATTAGTTTGAAGTTTTTTGTTAACTACAACATAACCTCTTTCATTTAATTTAACTTTAGCTTTTTCAAGTCCTAGTCCATAGGTAACCGGTCTTCTTCCCAAAGATACCAGAAGATTATCACCATTTATTTCCTGGATTTTACCTTCACTCTCAATAACCACAATTATACTCTCATTGATTTTTTTAACTTCTATAATTTTTGATTC
Organism: Clostridium sp.; assembly: GCF_051278035.1. Taxonomy (GTDB): domain Bacteria; phylum Bacillota; class Clostridia; order Clostridiales; family Clostridiaceae; genus Clostridium_AD. The sequence continues at coordinate 3,286 of NZ_JBNMNU010000082.1, read as the reverse complement.
TAACTTCAAATCAATTTCATCCTCAATAAAAACCTTTTCCATTAAAGGACCAACTTCTGCATCATCTTTTCCAAACAAACTAGTTCTCCTGTCAATAATAGTTACTTTTGACCCTAGGTGTCTAAACCCTTGACCAAGTTCTAACCCTATGGGACCTCCACCTAGAATGATAAGATGGTTTGGTAGTTTTTTTAACTCAAATACGTTTCTGTTAGTTAAATATGAGACGTCTTCTAATCCTTTAATTTTAGGAACAACAGGCTGGGATCCTGTTGCAATAACAATGGATTTTGAAGTAATTATTCTGTCATAAACTTTAACAGTATGGTTATCTAACAGTTCTCCCTGCCCAATGATAACATCCACTCCAAGACTTTCATATCTTTCTCTTGAATCATGTGGCTCTATTTCCTTTATCACAGATTTTACTCTTTCCATTATATCAGCTAGATTTACTTCCTTTATAATAGATTCTAAGCCACACTTCTGTGATTCTCTTATATCCTTCGCTAAATGAGCGCACTTTAAAAATGCCTTACTTGGCACGCAGCCAGCATTAAGACAATCTCCACCCATCTTTTCTCTTTCAATAAGTGCAACCTTTGCACCAAGAGTTGCTGCCCCAGAAGCCACAACTAAACCAGCACTTCCTGCGCCAATAACTATAATATGATAATCATACTTCATTATTTATGACCCCTTTCGTCTATTCATACCTCTTTTAGTTTTGAAAATATTTTTATTTTCACTAAAAGTTATTTTATAGTGATTATATCATAATTATGGTCAATCATTACATTGACTTTTGAACTTGTTTCACTATATATTTTCTTAAAATAGAAATATAGAAGTGCCCACCCAGAGCGAAGTCTTAATCTCATGAGATATATTCGCATTCATCTTTCTTGTCATCCGTACGTTGTGATTGTACCCTTATGGTGAAATTTGATACATAGCTAAATCTATCCTATCAAAGCTTTTATAATTATTATATCTATTGTATTAGACATTTCTTTAAATTAGTTATTTCAACAATAACCAAAGCGTATGTCATATTTTACTATTAACTATATTGAAATTTATTATATGAACATTTTACCACACATTCGAATACTTTTGATAAACTCAATAAAATTGACGAAAAATAAACGAAAAAATTAAAGTTACAATATGCAGTAAAGAAGTTATGGGATATAGGTCATTGGGAACTGGTTTCTTAATTGAAGGATCTGCAAAATTCGTTAAATCAGGTGCGGATTTTGATATGATGAAAGTAGCAGGAGTTATAATAACTCCTGCTACTTTTATAATTTGGGGAATTGAATTATATTAAAAGAACACACTTTCCACTTACCGTCGTCTTTTACTAGCTCTACAACCCCTTTGCCTACGTCCGCTTGTATGGTTCTACCATCAGAAGATATAAAATCATATTCAACTGCGTAAAGATAGCTTATTTTATTAGTATCTACAAAATCTTCATACATGTTTTCGCCAAAATAAATATGTGTAACTTGTGCTGTATCCTTATTTTCGGAACATATTTTCGTAATCAAAATGTTGAACTTATTCGTCGACGCCTCTTCATATCCTTCTTTTGTCATTAAAGGTATTATATTTTTGTCAATCGACTTCATTCTTTCAAGGAATGCATCACTTTGTTTTTTATAGTTTTCTTTGCTCTCTTGGTCTTCCTCAGTTATCTCAGGTGGTATAGGTGTTTTAAAATTAGTAACTTCTTTTGTATCTACTGTGTATATACTTTCAATAAATGCTTCACCAGCTTTTTTTCCTTTTCCTTCATCAAAACTAACACATCCAACTAAGACTAATGCAATTAAAGCACAAAATATCCTAATTACTTTCTTCATGACTATTACCCCACCTTTTCTTCATATAATTTTAGTTAATATCTTTCGTATTTTCTTATTATACCAAATATGCATAAGATTTAAGTTATCACCATTTATCTTAAACATAGCCAAATAATAAAATTAAACTACTTCACAATAAGCAGTTACTGAATTTAATGTTACTCCAGTCAATTCTATCTCACTAACTTTCTGTCTATGCCAAAAACGTTACGTTACTGCATTCTCCTTATATATATTAGATAAAGTTCTTTCAAAAAGGTTTCACAATTTCGAAACTTTTTCGTTCTTTTTTCATCTAATCTACATAACCATTTAGAAAAATCTAAAGATGCTTATGCGGAGGTGAAATCCATGAAAAAAATACTATCAATTTTAGCTTATACTTTCTTAATTACTGGAATTATGTCCTCAAATGTTTTTGCAGCTTCTATTAATGATATTCCAGATAAAAATGTAAGCCAAAGTGAGATGTTTTATTCTAATGCTAATTACAACTTAAATGTCGACATTCAAAATACAACTACTGATTCATTTGTTAATGGGGGAGCTTCTATTTACCAGTCAGATACCGGATATATTAAAGCACAAGGATTAACAGAAAGTTATATGAATGTTTACACTATAGGGTACACATTGTATGTTGAAAAATATGTAAACGGATATTGGATTATAATTAAGACATTCTCGTATAGTTTAAACAATATTAATCGAGCTACAGCTAATCATAGTCTACCAGTAGCATCTTACAGTTATTATAGAGTTAGATGTACAAATCATATAATAAATAACGGTGTAAAAACATCTAAATCATCAATAAGTAATTCAATATATATAAATTAGAATAAAGCCCTAAAATGGGCTTTATTCTAATAATCCAATTATTCTTTTCATTTGAGTATCTGTAAAGTTATATGGCATAAGTACATCATTTTTTATATTATTATCAAACCAAATCATCGTTTTAAAGTTTTTATCATCAGTAGCAAATTTAATTTTTAAGTTATTGATAATAATATCCTCAGTCCGTAGGTTTGAACTCATAGAAATTGTTTCTGCTCCATTTTCAGACACAGTGCTTTGATAAATTCCAATTATTTTTCCTGTACTATTTGTATAAGTTTGATTAACACTAAAAAAATCACCCATAGCTTTTACAAGTTTTACAGTTTTTAAGTTATAATCTTCTGGTATATACTTTGGTACCAAAAGTTTAAAAGGAACCTCTTTTTTAGCCTCACCAATTGTTACTATCTTTTCTATCTGATCTGCACTATCATTTGATTGTAATACTGGATAGGTTATAATAAGTTGTACATTAAACATTCGGTCATGATATAATATATAAAAAGGAGAGTGTAAATATCATGGCAGGAAAAACAAAAAATTATACTGAAGAATTTAAAAAGCAAATA
>NZ_JBNMNU010000081.1:0-19346 GCF_051278035.1 Clostridium sp. | reverse complement strand
TCAGGTGCTTCTACTAGCGCTTTACTAATTTCACTAATTACCTCTATATAAGTCTTCTTAATTTCTAAAGGTGCCAGTATTACTAAAGCTGTGTCTACGTCTTCACCATATTCACCCAATGAATGAATTTTATTTTTAAAACGTATAACTCCTATCTGAGGTTTACTTACTACTTCTGAACGACAATGTAGCAAAATTATACCCTCACCATTTAAAATAGTAGTTCCTAATCTTTCTCGCTCTATAAATTTTTCCTGTAAACTATTTTGCTTCAATTCAGTATTTCCAAAAGCTTTACTTACTTTCTCTATTAATTGAACCTTACTATTTATGGTGTCATCTTCGTCAAAATAGAAATTGTTCATAATTTCTATAAAGGCTTCGCCATATTCCATAAGAGTCATAATATTTTCTTTTAAGTCATCATGTTTATTTATCTTTACAGCCTTAACATAGATGCTGTCTTTTATCTCACCTAAAATCGTTTGAATTTTAATTTTGTCTTCTTCTAAAAGTAGTGGATTTACGATCACATTTTTAAAAGGAATATCGATTGTCACAGTAGATATAATTAGTTCTATTCCTTCTTCTTTTAGCCACTCATCATTAATATTAATGGATGAAATTATATCTATAACCTGAATGTTTTTAAACTCCCTTTGAAGTCTTGTGGCAAGCAGTCTCGATGTGCCTATTCCACTTGCGCATGCAACAGCAATCCTATAAATACGAAGTTCTACTTTATCTTCATTTTGCATTGCCGCACCTAAATGCATTGCAATATATCCTATCTCTGATTCAGGTATTTCAACGCCTAATAGTTCTCGCAAAACCACACAACACTTACTACTAATTTCATATGTTTTGGGGTATGTTTCTTTAATTTCAGTAAGCAAGGGGTTTCGTATGTCTAAATTCATTTTTAGACGACTAATTACTGGTTCTAAATGGTTTACTAGACCCATAAGCAAATTTTTGTTTTGTAGAAGTGAGCAACGCGTTTCAATTTCTGCGATAGCAATCATCTTTTTAGCTGTTTTTATAAGTTCATATTTTCCTATCATATGCTTTTCTTCTGATTTAATATTTGCCTGCATCTTTGAACCTTTTAAATGCATAGTTATATATCCAATTTCATCTTCAGGTATTTCTAAATTGAAATTATTTGAAATATCAATTGCTAACCCTTCCGCTATTCCATACTCCGTTGTTTTTTTTAGTTCTGATAGAAAAATCGCATCTATACTTATTCTTTCATTGTTTTTTATACGCTGTACTGCAATTGCTAAATGAACTATAAGCCCTACATATGCACTATCAGCCAATTTTAATTTCATTTTTTCTTCCACTTTATATACTGATTTTTCCAATTGTTTAATTACACTTTTATCTATTAAATTCAGCAATCTATTTCTAGTATTGATTTCAATTCTACCCTTACTAAATTCACTGCTACCTACATTATCCTTTATGACTTGTAATAATTGATTTTCATCTAAATTTTCATATAATAAACTTATAAGCGCCTGCCGAAATTCTTTTTCTTTACCCTCAATATAAACTCCAAGACCCGGTTTTCTAACAAGCTTTAAATTATGCTTTTGAAACCACTCCTGAACTTTATCTAGGTCATTGCTTAGTGTTCCTTCAGTAACCCCAAATATTGATGTGAAATAATACAACTTTACAGGCTCTTTCATTTGTATAAGTTCACTAATTATTAAATACTGCCTCTCTTCGGGCTTATAATGCTTCTCTACATAATATCCATCTAATAACAGCTGTAGTCTGTTCTTACCTTCTAAATTTTCATTGAGCAAAAGGCCTACTCCAGGTTTTTTTATAAATTTGAAATGATTGTATTTCAACCATTTTTCTACTTGAGGCATCTCTCTTAAAATTGTCCTTGAACTCAAGTCTAATTTTTTCGCTATATCGTTTACAGTAATGAAATTAGATAGGTCTGCTCCAATTAACAAACGAAGTATTTCTTTTACACGGGATGTTATCACCACATCTCTCATAATCCACCTCCTTGCTTATTACTGACATTTATAAATATTATAAATCTATACTGTAATTGTATACCCTATAGATACTGTATTCAATTCAAAGATAATCTAATTTGTCATCATTCATTAGTGACATTATTACGTTTTAGTTTAAAAATCAGTGAGAATTATCTGTTATAGATTTTTCTCACTGATTATATTTTGTCACTTATATGGATATATTATTTCAGTCTTTCTACCAGCTTGTCATATTTAGGGTCGCGTGCAAAGTTACTAATAGAAATATGCTCTGCTTTTGGCGCACTTGCCTTTGCTCTTGAAGTCAAACTTTCATGACTTACAACAATATCAGCATCTTCAGGTATATCCTCTATAGCAGTATTTATTACTTCTATATTTAGGCCTGCTTTTTTTAGCTTGTTTCTTAATGTAGATGCTCCCATAGCACTTGATCCCATTCCAGCATCACATGCAAATACAATTTTATTTACCGCTGTTTTAGTATATGTTTTCACTTCTTGTTCAGCTTTCTTAGTTCCTTTTAATTCCTTTACTGATGTCTTCGCCTTTTCTAAATCGTCGCCTTCTGAATCCTTAGACCCTTTAATAAAGAATCCTGCTATTAAGAAGGATACTGCTGCTGATACAATTACTCCTGCAAAAATACCTAAAAGTCCACCTTTAGGCGTCATAGCCATTAATGCAAATATACTTCCTGGTGATGCTGTTGCTATAAGTCCTGCATTAAATAGTCCGAATGTGAATACTCCACTTGCTCCACCACCAATTACTGCGAGTATAAGTATTGGTTTCATTAAAACATAAGGGAAGTATATTTCATGTATTCCGCCTAAAAAGTGAATTATTATTGCTGACGGAGCAGATTCTTTTGCTATTCCCTTTGCAAACATCGTGTATGCTAAAAGTATTCCTAGCCCCGGACCTGGATTTGCTTCTAGAAGGAAGAATATTGACTTTCCAACTTCCTTCGCTTCTTGTATTCCTAAAGGTCCAAGAATACCATGATTTATAGCATTATTTAAAAATAATATTTTACCTGGCTCAATGAATATAGATGTTAATGGTAATAAGCCTGCATCTACTATAGCTCCTACTCCAGTTTCTAGTATACTGTTAAGACCTAGTACCAAAGGTCCAATTCCAAGGAATGCAATGAGTGACAGTGCCATACCAATTATTCCGGCTGAAAAATTGTTTATTAACATTTCAAAACCAGCTGGAATTTTACTATCAATAGATTTATCAAACTTCTTAATAATAAATCCGCCTAAAGGTCCCATTATCATAGCACCCATAAACATAGGAATGTCAGCTCCTACAATTACACCCATAGCTGCTATCGCACCTATTACTCCACCTCTACTACCGCCTACTATTTTACCTCCGGTATATGCTATTAATAGTGGTAATAGGTAAGTAATCATTGGACCTACTAAAGCAGCAAGCTTTTCATTTGGTATCCATCCTGTTGGAATGAATAATGCCGTAATTAGCCCCCATGCAATAAATGCTCCAATATTAGGCATTACCATACCGCTTAGAAAACGTCCAAAGCCCTGTACTTTTTCCTTGAGTGGCGTTTTCGTTTTAAGTTCTGTTGTAGTTTTAACTTCCATTATTTTTCCCCCTTTAATTTGTTAAAAAATATTCCTTAATATAATTATACGTTTACACAAACCGCACTACAACACAAAGATACGTGCATTTTGTCACTTAAGCTTAGTGACGAAACTGAGAATTCTGAATTCCACCACTCTTTTTATGTTAATTGTAATCTAATCTATAATGTATTATAAATAAAAAATAACGTATGGAATTTCTCAAATCAGAAATTTCATACGTTATTTTAATGTTTAAAAATATATTTTTAAGATCTATTTATTTGCTTTTTCTTGAATCATTTTCGCAAGAGAATGTGCCATTTCATTTAGTTCACTTTGCACTTTTCCTTCTAGCATTACCCTCACTAATGGCTCTGTACCCGAAGGTCTAATAAGTACTCTTCCACAGCCATTTAGTTTTGTTTCCATTTTTTTAATTTCTTCCACTATTTCACTATCAGTTTCGTGTATGTCTTTTTTATCATTGGGTACTGTTGCATTAACTAATATTTGTGGAAGTTCTGTCATTATTGCTGTAAGCTCTGATAATTTCTTTCCTGACTCCTTAATTACAGTGGCTAATTGAATTCCGGATACAAGTCCGTCCCCTGTAGTATTAAAATCAAGGAAAATAACATGTCCAGACTGCTCTCCCCCTAGTTTATAACCATCTTCTCTCATTTTTTCAAGTACATATCTATCTCCTACTTTAGTTTTCACTGTAGTTATATTTTCACTCTTCATTGCAATATCAAGGCCTAAATTACTCATAACTGTTACCACGACTGAATCTTTAGTTAATTTACCCATATCTTTCATGTGCTTTGCACAAATAGCAATCATGAAATCTCCATTTACAAGATTCCCTTTTTCGTCTACGGCAAGACACCTATCTGCATCACCATCAAAAGCTAATCCTAAATCACAATGATTTTCTTTAACAAAGGCCATTAAGTGCTCTGGGTGAGTAGATCCACAATCTTTATTTATATTTACTCCATCTGGATCATTACTAATAACTAAAACCTCTGCTCCTAGTTCTCTTATAGCTTTTACCGAAGTAATATAAGCTGCACCATTAGCACAATCTAATGCTATTTTAAGTCCTTTTAAGTCTCCTGTAATGGTGGATTTAGCAAATTCAATATAATCCTCTGTAGCATTTTTCGTAACTGTTTTTTTACCTAAATCTCCTGCTATTGGTGATGGTACTCCTTTAAAATCACTTTCTATAACTGCTTGTATTGTATCTTCTAGTTCATCAGATAATTTGAAACCTTGACTATTAAAAAACTTTATTCCGTTATATTCTACTGTGTTGTGAGAAGCTGAAATAACTATCCCTGCATCTGCTCCATATTTTCTAGTTAAATATGCTATGGCAGGTGTTGGAATAACTCCAAGGCATATAGCCTCAGCACCAACAGATAAAATTCCTGCAACTAATGCTGATTCTAACATATCTCCTGAAACTCTTGTATCCATTCCTACTATTATTTTGGGTTTATGTGCAGCTTCTGTTAGTACAAAAGCTCCTGACCTTCCGAGCTTATAAGCAAGCTCACCTGTTAATTCCGTATTTGCAACTCCACGTACTCCATCTGTACCGAACATTCTACCCATATTTTTTTACCTCTTTCTCATCTATTTTTTCCATGTTCATTTAATTTCACAATTTATTGAAACTCACTTCTTAAATAAGTACATTCTGATTATTATATGTAACTTCCATAAAAGGTTGCTTGTCCTATTTTGAACTACAAATAGTAAAATTCTTGTCTATTAAAGTTCAGATATCACTGATATTATACTACATTAAAGAGGCTTTGTAAAAAACACCTAGTATTTTTTATATACTATAAATAATATATAATTGAGGGTTAAACTAAGTAGTATATTTTATATAATGTGAATGAATTAATAAAAAGGCATATCTAAGAGTTTTTCTTAAATATGCCTTTATTTATGGGTGCTCGCATCATCAACGGTTATCTAATGTTCTATAAACTTTGACTCTCAGAACTATTCTATAACAACCTCAATTATGTCTCCATTCCCACTTTTTATATCTACTATCTTTCCATCCATTCCACCATCTATAGCTTCTAATATCGACTGAGTCATTTCATCTATGTCCACACCCTCCATGCCATCTACATTTAGACTTGGAATTCGCCCAAAGGTTCTTATCATCCCACTAACAAATTTTAGTGGAAGAGTGATATTTAAAATATCATTCTCAGTAGATCTTATTCTTATTTTGAGCATTTTAGGATTCTTCTTACTGCTACTATTATAAGGTGTTTTTTCTAAAATATATGGATCTTTACTTTCTCCTTTTAGCGCTTCTATAAGCTGCATCGCTTTGTCCGAATCAATTTTACCATCTTGGACCATTTTCAATATCTTTAACATCTCTTCATTCATCATATATCCTCCTTTTCTAAAGCTGCGAGCTTCAAATATACAGCTTAATTATTTATTATTTATTATTTATTATTTAACATGATTAATGCCTCATCAGCAGTGATTTCACCTTTTTCCAACATATCTATTACATCCTTTTTATCAACTGATGTTTTTTGCTTTATAACATTATACCCCATTGTTGTAATAACCTCGTCTAACTTCGCCCTAACAGTTGGATATGATATACCAAGTTCTTTTTCTACGTCCTTAATGTTTCCTCTAGACTTTAAAAATATTTCAATAAAGTATAGTTGTTCATTATTTAAGTAATCAAATTTTGATAGCTCAAATTCATTTTCCACAACAGTATTACACTCGCCACATTTAAGTGTAGTAGCTTTTAATTTAGAGCTACATACTGGACATTTGCACAGTATTTTATAGGTCATTTATACACCACCTTTCTTTATATTCATTATATTACCAATAATTAAAATTTTACAACATCACTTCTATTATATTCATTACAATTAATTCTGTGATATAAAATATTAATTACCAAATCTTAATTTTAAGTTTCTCAAAAAAAATTTAATATGAACTTTCATAGCTTGTTTTTAAGGACGCAAAAAAAGAGTGCATGCTACGTAGCCTTCATTTAAGCAAGCTATAGTAGTATACACTCTTTTATTATCTATTTAACGTAAGAAGCTCCAACTTCCAGAGCTTTTTTGTTTGCTTCAAAGAATTTTTCTTTACCATGATCTTTTAAAGCAGCTACTATTTCCTCCATTGATACTATTCCAGTTCTCTTTACTAAAGCTCCGAGTAGCACCATGTTAGCAATTTGTTTGCTTCCAATTTTCATTGCTTCTGTTTGAGCTGGAATGCTTATTACTTCGATATCATCTCTACCCGGCATTCTGTCTACAAGGTCAGAATCCATTAGTAATAATCCACCTTTAGATAAGCTATCTTCAAATTTATCAAGAGAAGGTCTATTCATAACTACAAGTGTATTAGGCTCTGTAACTATTGGAGAACCTACTAACTCATCAGAAAGTATAACTGCACAGTTAGCTGTACCTCCACGCATTTCTGGCCCATAGGATGGTAACCATGAAACATTCATGCCAGTATCCATACCTGCATATGCTAGAAATTTCCCCATAGAAAGTGTACCTTGACCACCAAATCCTGCAAATATCATTTGTTGAGTACCCATTTTATTCCACCTCCGCAGTTGTATCTTTTTTAACTCCAAGAGTGTAGTATGGCATCATATTATTTCTAAGCCATAGCATAGATTCATCAGGTGATAATCCCCAATTTGTTGGGCATATTGATAATACTTCTACCATTGAGAATCCTTTTCCATCAATTGCATTTTGGAAAGCTTTTTTAATTGCTTTTTTAGTTTTATTAACATTAGGAACACTATCTGATGATACTCTTTCAACATAACAAACTCCATCTAAAGTTGATATCATCTCTGATACTCTAATAGGGAATCCTTGTACTTTTACATCTCTTCCATAAGGTGTAGTTTCTGTTATTTGACCTGGAAGTGTAGTTGGTGCCATTTGGCCACCTGTCATACCGTAAATACAGTTATTTACGAATATAGTAACCATGTTTTCTCCACGCGTTGCAGCATGCACTATTTCAGCCGTACCTATTGCTGCAAGATCTCCATCTCCCTGATATGTAAATACTACTGCATCAGGATTAGTTCTTTTTATTCCTGTAGCAACTGCTGGTGCTCTTCCATGAGCTGCTTCAAACATATCACAAGCAAAATAGTCATATGCTAAAACTGAGCATCCAACTGGTGCTACCCCTATTGTTTTATCTATTATATCTAATTCTTCAAGTACTTCTCCTACTAGCCTGTGAATTAATCCATGAGTACATCCTGGACAATAATGCGTAGGAACATCTAATAATGCTTTAGTTGGTTTAAATACTACTGCCATTATTTTGCACCCCCTACTATTTCTCTAACTTTATCTAATATATCTTCTGGAGTTGGAACCATTCCGCCTGTTCTTCCATAGAAATTAACTGGCTTTCTTCCTTCAACAGAGAGTCTAACATCTTCAACCATTTGTCCACAACTCATTTCTACTGATATGTATCCATGTTTTGTTAAATTTAGTGTTTTCTCAAAAGCTTCGAGTGGAAAAGGCCAAAGTGTAATTGGTCTTATAAGTCCTAGTTTTATGCCTTCACTCTCTGCCATTTTAATAACGTTTTTGCATATTCTTGATGTTGTTCCGTATGCCACCATTATTAAGTCAACTTCTTCATCACATTTATATAATTCATATCTTGTTTCATTTTTCTTTATCTCTACATATTTTGCTTGTAATTTCATATTATGCTTTTCTAAATCTTCTGATTTAAGATAAAGTGAATTTATAACATTATGCTTTGCTCTACCTTTTAGACCATTTGATGCCCAAGTTTTTTCTGGTAGTGACTTCGGCTCTCTTTCTTTGAATTCTACTGGTTCCATCATTTGTCCAAGCATTCCATCTCCCATTACCATTACAGGGGTTCTGTATTTATCTGCGGTATCGAAAGCGTCTTGAACTAAATCAACCATTTCTTGTACTGATGCAGGTGCGTATACAGGCATATTAAAATCGCCATGTGATCCACCTTTTGTTGCTTGAAAATAATCTGATTGAGCTGGTTGAATACTACCAAGACCTGGGCCACCTCTAACTATATTTACAATAACGCATGGAAGCTCAGCTCCTGCTATATATGATATTCCTTCTGCTTTTAAACTTATTCCTGGTGAACTTGAAGATGTCATACACCTAGCTCCTGTGCCTGCAGCACCGTACACCATATTTATAGCTGCAACTTCACTTTCCGCCTGTAAGAAAACTCTTCCAATTTTGCACATTTTTCTTGATAAATATGCAGATATCTCTGTTTGGGGTGTTATTGGATACCCAAAAAAGCCTAGACAGTTAGCTCTAATAGCAGCTTCTCCTATCGCTTCATTACCTTTCATTAACACTTTTCCACTCATAAGTACATCCTCCTATTCTTTACTTTTCAACCGTTATTACACAATCAGGACACATTTTCCCGCAAGATGCACAACCTATACACTCTTTCATCTTTTCGTCTGTAACTGTGGCTGGATGATATCCCTTTATATTTAACCCTTTTGAAAAACTTATGATCTTTTTAGGGCATACATTTATACAAAGTCCACACCCTTTACATCTGTCTTCTCTAAAACTTACTCTTGGCATGTTTAAACCTCCTTAAAAGTTCTTTTTTTATAGAATTTAAACGTTTACTACTTAAGTTTATACCTTGAAGGACAACCTGTCAACAACGTTATTTATTTGACTCTTTTCTTGCTATCTCCAAGGTGGCAACATATGTATATCAATCCCACATATGTCACCTTGCAATTTTCCAATCAGTTTTTCCACTAAATCTTTACTGCAAACGGTATATGCATGTGGTATGCTCAATTCTTTTGACAGCTTAGCTACTATTTTATCTCCAGAAATTATGTGTTCTGGTACGGTTTCATAAGACAAGTTGGTATTAGAAATTAAATGCGTTACCGTAAGCCTTGAGGCTCTTTCTATTGCTTTTATGTAATCCACAATAGTTATAGGTTCTTGTGTAAATGGTCTGTTCGTATTTATTACAAAAAACATATCATAAGCTTCTTCTTTAAAATACTTATTGTACTGTCCAAGAGCTATTGATCCTGAGTCATCCCCACCTACATCCATTACCACCTCGTAGCTTTTATCATTAAACACAGTTCTTATTTCTGCCGGAACCACCATGAGCTCTGCATTAACTAGATCTGGGTTTGATGCTATAACTCGTATTCCCTGCTGCTCTAATTGTTTTCTAACATCTCTTACACAAAAATATGGATTTACTATATCTAAATCAACTATTACAACTTTTTTTCCCTCTTTTGCAAGATTTATTGCATAATTAATTGCTATCTCCGTTTTTCCTGAACCGAAATGACCTGTAAACACTCTAATTCTGCTCATCACATATCTCCTTCCAATTACTATTTATACTCTTTTGACTTTTCTTCGCCATTTAAGACTCTGAGTCCTCCCTGAGCTAGTGCTAGTAATTCATCTTCTCCTGGGTATACTACTACTGGGGATATAAATTTTACTCTTTCTTTTATATAACTTACCATAACCTTTCCATAAGCTATTCCGCCAGTTAAAATTATTGCATCTACTTTTCCTCTTAAAACTGCTGCGCATCTTCCAATTTCCTTAGCTACTTGATATCCCATAGCCTCAAAAATCAATTTATATTTTTCATCTCCAGCCTCTGCTTTATCTGATACTTCTTTAGCATCGTTTGTACTCAGATAAGCAACAAGGCCACCTTTTCCATTTATCTTTTTCACAATTTCATCTATTGTATATTCTCCGCTAAAACACATTTTAGTTAAATCTCCTACTGGAAGTCCCCCAGATCTTTCTGGTGAAAATGGACCATCTCCATCTAGTGCATTATTAACATCAATAACTTTTCCCGCCTTGTGAGCTCCTACTGAAATTCCGCCACCAAGGTGTGCTACTATCAGATTAATATCTTCATAATTCTTACCATTTTCTTTTGCATATCTCTTAGCTACTGCCTTTTGGTTTAATGCATGAAAAATACTCTTTCTTTCTATTTCAGGCATTCCTGATATTTTAGCTACATCCATCATTTCATCAACAACTACTGGGTCAACAATAAATGCTGGTATATCTAAAGATTTCCCAATTTCATTTGCAATTATTCCACCTAAATTTGAGGCATGTTGTCCCTGCACTCCAATTTTCAAATCCCTTAGCATAGCTTCATTTACAGCATATGTACCACCTTCGATAGGTTTTAGAAGTCCGCCTCTTCCTACTATAGCGTCCAAAGTCTTTACATCAAAGTCTTTATCTTTAAGTAGGTTTAATATAAGTTCTTTTCTAAACTCAAGCTGCTCAAATATACTATCAAATTTTCCTATTTCTTCTGATGAATGTCTTAATGTTTCTACTAAAACTTCTACCTCATCTTCATATATACCTATTTTAGTAGACGTTGAACCGGGGTTAATTATTAACAATTTATATGACATATTAGTCCTCCTTATAATAATAAATAAAAAGTGAGTATGTTATTTATTATTCCTCAGCTACTTTATTATATTCTGCAACTAATGATGCAAGAGCTATAGAATTTAACTTTGTTTCAGGCGTATCTGCTCTAGAAGTTACTATAACTGGGGCAGACGTTCCAACTAATAGTGCACCACTTTTAGCTTTTGTAGTATAAGTTAAGCATTTATATACAGCATTACCAGCTTCAATATTTGCCATTAAAAGAATATCCGCATTGCCTGCTACCGGGCCTTGAATATTTTTATGCTCTGCTGCTTCTTCTGATAATGCATTATCTAAGCCTAATGGTCCGTCAACGATGCATCCCTTTATCTGGCCTCTATCACTCATTTTTGAAAGCATTGCAGCATCTAGTGTCGCTGGCATGCTTGTATTTACAACTTCGACCGCACAAACTGCTGCAACTTTTGGATTCTCTATGCCAAACGCTTTTGCTACTATTACGGAATTATTTATTATTTCTATTTTTTCTTTAAGTTCTGGATACATATTAAATGCTGCATCTGTTAAGAATATTAATCTATCATAACCTGGTATTTCAAATACTGCTACGTGAGACATTAGTTTACCATCTCTAAGACCTACTTCTTTGTTTAATACGGCTTTTAGGAAGGTAGATGTACCTACAAGTCCCTTCATTAACATATCAGCTCTTCCCTGCGATACAAGTTTAACTGCAGCAAGCGAGGCATTAATAACGTTTTTTTCATCTATAATTTCGAACTCATCTACATTCATCCCTATGCTATTTGCAATAGATATTATTTCTTCTTTGTCTCCTACGAGTATTGCATTTGCTATACCATTTTTCTTAGCATCTCGTACCGCTTCAAGTACTGGCTGATCTTGCGCAACAGCCACTACTACAGTTTTCATTCTTATAGTTTTTACTGTGCTTAATACTTCACTCAATGTTTTAATCATTATATTACACTCCTTCTTTCTCTAGTTTGTTTCATCCTCATATACTTTAGCCTTCTCTTCTCCATTTACTACCCGAAGTGCTCCCTGTGCTAAAGCTAACATTTCATCTTCTCCTGGCACTAATTCAACGGGGGCTATAAGACATACCATGTCACTTATCCACGTGGTAAGTTTCTTGTTATGCGCAAGTCCTCCCGTAAGTATTATAGCATCAATTTCACCTTTAAGCACTGTTGCCATAGCGCCTATTTCTTTGGCTATTTGATAAGCCATCGCCTTAAATATAAGCTCTGCTTCCGCGTTACCCTCTTCTATCATCTTGTCAACAATTCTTCCATCGTTGGTATTTAGATAAGCTACAAGTCCGCCCTCACCAGTTAATTTTTTCTTTAATTCCTTAAGAGTAAATTTCCCGCTAAAAGCAAGTTTAGCTAAATCTCCTACTGGAAGTCCTCCAGTTCGCTCTGGTGAAAAAGGTCCTTCTTCATTGGCGTTATTTACATCTAGAATTCTTCCGTTTTTAACTGGAGACACAGATATTCCTCCACCAATATGCGCAACTACATAATTACTATTTTCAAAGCTTTTGTTTAGTTTAGTGCAAACCCTTCTTGTTACTGCTTTTATATTTAGTGCATGAACTAAAGAGCGTCTTTGAATCTCTGGAAGTCCAGATATTCTTGCAACGCCCACTATTTCATCTACTGCTACAGGATCTACTATTAATGCTGGTATATTAACTTTTTCCGCAATTTCAGATGCTATCACCCCACCTAGATTAGAAGCATGCTCAGCCTGAAATCCTATTTCTAAATCCGCAAGCATCTTTTGCGATATTATATATGTACCACCTGGCATCGGTCTTAATAATCCCCCTCTGCCAACTACTGCTATTAAATCTTCAAGGTCTATATTTTCTTGCTCTAGCCACTCTAAAACCAGTTTAATTCTCATATCCTTTTGGTCATAAATTTTTTCGAATTTCTTAATGTCACTCGAGCTATGCGTTAGATTTGATGTCACTATAAGGTCTTCATTTTTAAATATTGATAGTTTAGTTGATGTAGAACCAGGATTAACTACTAATATGTATCCTTTTATACTCATTAAAACATCTCCCCTATTTTAATTCGACTCTTAATATATTTTATTTAATATGTTTCCATTCTTTCATTATACACTCTGCAACTTTTAATCCATCCACAGCCGCAGAAATTATTCCTCCTGCGTATCCAGCTCCTTCTCCTGCTGGATATAATCCTTCTAGAGATATGCTTTGGAGATTCTCATTTCTATCGATTCTTACCGGCGCAGATGTTCTTGTTTCAATACCCGTCATAATTCCATCTTTCCCTGCAAATCCGCTTATTTTATGATCGAATTTAGGCAATGCCTCTTTTATAGCATCTGTTGCAAAGCTAGGCAAACACTGAGTAAGATCCGCAAATTTATACCCTGGCTTATAACTTGGTTTTACACTACCAAGTTCACTACTGACATTTCCTTTAAGAAAATCCCCTACTAATTGTACTGGTGCGTTATAGTTTGAACCTCCAATAGTATAAGCTAGCGCCTCGTAATGCCTTTGAAATTCTATACCAGCTAGGGGGCTGTTTGTCTCAAAATCTTTTGGTCCTACTGATACCACAAGGGCTGAATTTGCGTTGCGACCATCTCTCTTATACTCGCTCATTCCATTTATTACTAGGTGTCCCTTCTCAGACGCAGCACCTACTACTTCTCCGCCTGGGCACATACAAAAGCTATATACTGACCTACCTGATTTTACACTTGTATATGTAAGTTTATAATCTGCTGCTTTTAATCTTTCATGTCCAGCATATTTTCCATACTGGTTTTCATTAATCATATGTTGCGGATGTTCTATACGAACTCCCACTGCAAATGGCTTACTTGACATAAATATACCTTTTTCATATAACATTTCATATGTATCCCTAGAGCTATGTCCTGGCGCTAAAATTAAATTATCACAGGGTATTTCTTCCTCATTTACTACTATACAGTTTATCTTTTTATCTTTCATTTTTATATCCACAAGCTTACTATTAAATCTTACTTCTCCACCTAAGCTAATAATGGTTTCTCTAATGTTTTTCACAACTTGTTTTAGTATATCTGTACCTATGTGTGGCTTACCCATATATAATATTTCAGGAGGAGCCCCAGCCTTAACAAATTCCTCTAGTATGTAGTCACATCTAGTATCCTTTATTCTTGTGGTTAATTTTCCATCTGAAAAAGTTCCAGCCCCCCCTTCACCAAATTGCACATTAGATTCTGTATTTAATACTGCCCTGGTCCAAAACTTATTTATACTATTTGTCCTACGCTCTACCTGTTCACCTCTTTCTATAATTAGTGGTTTATATCCCTTTTGCGCCATAAGAAGACCAGCAAACATACCTGCTGGCCCCATTCCTACTATTACCGGTCTATGCTTCATAGACGTGGTTCCAAATTCAAACTCAGAATCATACCTAACCTTTTGTAATTTAACATCCTTATCATTTGCGGATGCCACTATTTTCACTTCATTATCCATTTTAATTAATACAGAATAGTTAAACTTAATGCTATTTTTTTTCCTAGCATCTATGGACTCTTTGTCTATTCTGAACTCTTTTATTTCATTTTCAGAGACCCTCATTTTTCTTGTTGCCTTTGCTTTTAAATCCTCTATATTTTCATCTATATCTAAAACTATATTATTTACTTGTATTGTCATTATTATTAGTTACCTCCGTTTGTTTCTTTGTAATAGTTACTAATATTTTATCTGGTGATGATGATATAAGCTTTATGCCCTCCGGCATTGGCACTAGTACAGCAATAGTATGCTCACCTTCAACTAGATTAATCAAATATACTGATGCGCTAAATTTACTTAAATCTAATGAATTTATAACTGCTTCAGATGCTGAAACAACTAATTCACACTTTTTATTAAGAGGACTAACCTCATAGTTTGTATCTAAGTTATTATCTTTGATGTCAAGGCTTATGCTCTTTTGCACTATCTTAGTCACATTTATTTGGACCTTAACCACAGCCTCACTAGCACCACTAACCAAACTTAGCCCCTCAGGAATGGTCACTTTTACGTCTACTGTAGTTGTTTTACTTATTTTACTTAAATCAATAGATTCCGTATTTAAATTTTCTATATTATTAAGCGCCTCTGCACTTCCTGTTATATCAAACCTTTCCGGTAGTACTTTTATACTCTCTAGAATAAATTTTGTATTTAATTCCCCTATGGTTTTTACTTTTACACCTACAGTTTTAGTCTTTCTTATAGGAATTTTAACATCTATGTGAGAAGGCTTTACGCTAACTTCACTTACTTCTTTACCCTTTGCGTCTACAGGTATTAGCTTGTAGCTTTTTATGACGTCACTTTCAGCGTCTTGTATATTCTCTTCTACTATTATTTCCGTTACTGTACTTACAAACTTTGAACCTCCTATAACTGTAGCCTTCTCCTTTGATAATTGTGGTTTAGATGCATAATAGCCCTGCTTTGGCACTCCACTTATATTAAAATTTATAGGCAACTTAGTTTCAACGTGTTTATCTAAATTCACTTTTATAAAAAGGCTATCACTATTTACCACATTTATATTATCAGGACTTCTTCTGATTTCAATAGGAATCTTTTGTTCGCCTACTTTAAGCGCATATGCGCTTAAATCTGCCACTACTGTAAAATCTTCCGCTTTCTTATCTAGAAGTATGCTAGTATTAGCTCCTTTTATGCTTAGATCTATTTCTAACTCTTGGCCTGGAACTAAAGTCAAATTCGAATCGTCTAATATATCCATATTAATAAGCTGCACAGGTATATTTTTAATCTTATAATCAGATATTGGATTTTCTGTACTTGTTATAAAAAGCCATAGTACAAAGGCAGCTATTACACAACACACTCTAATTATAAATTCTTGTTTTCCGCCTTTATCCATAACTTTACTCTCTCCTTTATAGTTAATTTTTTACTCTGTCTGCTTTTTATTATTTGAACGAGTATTCTCTTAAGCTTTTGCTTATCATAGTTACTTACCAGCCTCCCGTTCACAGCTAGTGATATATTTCCTGTTTCTTCGGATACTATTATAGTTAAAGCATCCGAGGTTTCTGTTATTCCTATTGCTGCTCTATGCCGCGTTCCTAGTTTCTTGCTTATTTTATCATTATTTGTTAAAGGCAGAAAACAACCTGCCGCTATTAATCTATCATTTCTAATTATCGTAGCCCCGTCATGAAGTGGCGTGTTGACAACAAATATATTTTCTAATAAGGCTGCCGATATTACAGAATCTAAGATAGTACCCGTTTTAATTATTTCTCCGATACCCGTTCTTTGCTCTATTACTATTAGCGCACCTGTTCTAATTTTCGCTAAATTTTCAACAGCATTAACTATTTCAGTTATAACTCTATCCATTGTCTCTTCATCCGCAAATACATGTTTATCCGTAAATGCTGTTCTTCCAAGGTGCTCTAAAGCTCTTCTTATTTCCGGTTGAAAAATAATAACAATAGTCAAAACACCAATTGTTATTGTCTTATTTAAAATCCAATTTAAAACCGTCAAATTAAGTAATTGACTTATTGGAATAAGTAAAAATATAAAAACTATTCCTTTTAATAATTGTTCAGCCCTTGTCTCCTTAATTAACATGTAACTTTTATAGAATATGAACGCCACTGCAAGTATATCTAGTATTGAAAATATACTTATATTCTTAATTGTACTTAACATCAACTTAATTACTTCCATAATGCCACACCCCCTGCTAAAACTCCTATTTACAATTATACACTATACAGTGGTGTATTGGTACATATTATAAGTTAAATTTATTATAACAATCCATCTTATATTAACAATATGTTTATTATATTTTTGGGGATAATATAATATTGTTCTACATAAACTAACTCATCACCATAGTACTTCTAGTTATTAGATTTTTCTTTAAGATTCTGGTCCGAATAACTTCACATATTTTTTAGAATATTTTATATACTATATTAAATGAGAATACCCAATAACATGAAATTATATGATTGTGTAACAATTTTTATACTTAAAATTTTATAAAATTAAAAACGAGGGAGTGAGTGTTTTGAGTGAAGAAAAACATGTTGTAAAGGGCAATAGAAAGAGAAAAAAATTCAAAATTATACTATTTTTATCTATTATCATTGCTTCTATAGTTATTTTTGCCACTAGCTACTATGCCTCTATAAATAAAGTTTATGATTCTTATGAAGGTTCCTTACTAAATAATATAAACAGTATAAACCAAGCTAATAAAACTATAGCTATATTCAATAGTAACCAAACAATAGATATTGATTATGCAAAAGAAAAGTTACCTAATATTATTGAAAATTTATCTACCCTTAGATCTCAATTAGAAACTTTAGAACCTACCCCTAAATACAAAAAAGAACATGAAAACCTTATATATGGCCTAGATAATAACCTACTAATGTATAAAGGCGCTCTAGTTATTTTAAATAATCTTTCTAGTAATGACGTAACTGACTCCATAGAAACCCTTAAAACCTTTAGGGATGATTGCATGGATTTTTACACAAAGGTAAGTATCACTGATACTACAATAACACTGCCTCAAACTTCATTATCATTTATTGATAACCTACTCAATTATAGTTACAGTGCATTCATGATAAAAAAAGAGGCAGATATTAAAGACCTTCAAGTTAAAGCTTTTACATATAAAATTGATAGTTTATCCAAGGATTTTATAGATACTAAAACTAATTATTACTCCTTTGCATTAAAGGTAAGAAAAAATGAAATGCTCTACAATGAAGTTTTGTCGTTAGTTAACGATAATTCTATAAAATTAAATGACTTTAAAAATGACTTTAACAAAGATCTTTCTGTACCCAGCCCAGCTATTGCTACTTATGAAGCCTTTAGGCCATTATTCCAGCTATATGAAAGCTATTTAACTGATTTCAAACTGGCTTTAACAAGTGAAAAGGTTCAAACCTTAAGTTCGGTAGTGGATTCAGCTACATTAGATACGCTATATGAATCATCTAATGCGAAGTTTCTTGAAGTAGAGAATGCCTATAATAATTTTTTAAAAGTCTATACAACCCTACAAAATTATTAATAACTAGTATTGCTACATTTGGGTTTCTATCTCTATAATAAAAAAATTGTGTATTATTTTTACACTGTTGGTAACACTAATACTAGCCTAAGTAAAAAAACGCGGAGGAACCAACCATTTGGGGTGAATCACTAGTAGTGTAGGTTAGACCTTTTCCGAACCCGTCAGCTAACTCCGTAGGCAAAAGGAGAGGATAGTATTAAAAAACTTGCTTTTTTGTCCTGTATTTTAATGTTACTCACAATATTACCTAGTTTAAGAGTAAATGGAGAGTCTATAAATCCACTCGGTTCAGAAGCTAAAAGTTTATATAATGAACAAATTAAAGCAGTAGCGGTGTTTAATAATTCAAACCAATCTCTTTATATTACTGATGATGATGTTTATTTAATGGCTCAGGTTGTATACGCTGAGAGCTGTGGTGAATCTTATAGTGGAAAACTAGCTGTAGCATCCGTTATACTAAATCGTGCTAACCATGTGAAATTTCCAAAGTCAGTGTCCGGTGTTATTAATCAGAAGAATGCCTTTTCTTGTGTTAAAGGGGGGAAGGTATTTCACGGTGGCAAGGCGAATATAATTCCAGACTCTTCCAGTTACACCGCAGTTTTGGATGCATTAAAAGGTAATGATCCTACCTATCAGGCTGTTTTCTTTTATAATCCTGAAATAGCTACTTCTACGTGGATGAAGGATATAAAAAAGGCCAATATTAAAACTATAGGAAATCACGTATTTTTTCTTGTTAAATAAAAACAGACAGTTAACTTCAGCTATAACTAAGTTAACTGTCTGTTTTTATTTTTTATCCAAATATGAAACTGCGCTAAGTGCTGCTACTAATCCTTCACCTGCCGCCTTAATATATTGATATGGTTTGCCTATACAATCTCCTGCTGCGTAACATCCTTCTATATTGGTTTTCATGTTTCTGTCTACTTTTATATGGCCTTCTTCTATTTGAAGGCCCGGCACTAACTGATCTGGCGATAAACTATCCCTTAGCATGAAAACTCC
>NZ_JBNMNU010000080.1:0-19411 GCF_051278035.1 Clostridium sp. | reverse complement strand
AAGCTACTCCCATTGCAATAATTATTTCAATAGATAAAAATCTTGAAAGTGTCTTTCTTATATCCCTAAATAAATTTTTAAAAAATGTTTTCCTCATTATTACCACTCCAACTTTTCTATGGACATTGGATTATCATTTTTCACAACGCTGTGAACTTTCCCATTTTTTACTGTTATTATCTTGTCTGCAATAGGGGTTAGAGCAGAGTTATGAGTAATAACTATAACAGTCATCCCTTGTTTTTTCGATGTATCAGATAATAGCTTAAGTATTTCTTTACCGGTATTATAGTCAAGTGCTCCTGTAGGTTCATCGCAAAGAAGTAACTTAGGATTTTTAGAAAGTGCTCTTGCTATGGATACTCTTTGCTGTTCCCCTCCTGAAAGTTGTGATGGGAAATTGTTCATTCTATCTTTTAGTCCAACGTTTTCAAGTATTTCCACAGGATTCATAGGATTTTTACATATTTCAACTGCGAGCTCTACATTTTCTATTGCATTTAGATTTTGAACTAAATTATAAAATTGAAATACAAATCCTATTTCATCACGCCTGTATTTTGTAAGCATTTTTTTGTTATATCCACTTATCTCATTACCATCTACAAGAATATTTCCACTAGTAACTTGATCCATACCACCTAAAAGATTTAGTATTGTGGTTTTCCCTGCACCACTAGCACCAATAACCACAACAAATTCTCCCTTTTCGATGGAAAATGAAACATCATCTACCGCTTTTATTATTACTTCTCCCATGGTATAAGTCTTTTTTACATTCTTTAATTGTATAAAATTCTTCATTTTTTAATCTCCTAATTCTATATTTTCAAAATGTTTCTCATTTCTATTCCATCTTGTTTTCCCCTCAGAATGATAGAAATATTCCCCACTGACGCTTGAACGTTTTTAGATATAAATCAGAAACAAGCTTACTATAAAATTGGATATCTTTATAACGATAATATAGAACAAAAACTTAAATAAAAAAATAAAACAAGAGCATTTGTTTAAGCTCTTGTTGATTAAATCAAGGTTATAATGTAATGTTGTTGTAAACACTCCAGTTTATTAGGACGCCATTTAAATTCCCTTAGTTCAGATTATTCTATTAAAAAATATCTCGTCATTATTATTCCAATGCCTAATACAATTAATATATAGATATACAGTAAGAACAATTCAGCTTTACCGGCTCCACTGCTTATATTTTTAATGCTGTCTTCTGGAATTCTAAAATTCTCAGTTATCTCAATACCATCTACATCATAAACAGATGTTTCTACTAGCTGAAAACTGTGCAAATTCTTTTCGACCGATTCTAAAAGAAGATTTTCTACTTCTTTGACTTTATATACTTCCATAAACTGTTGGTTTTCCACTTCAAATTTTACAGATTCCGTCACTCTATCCTCTGAATGATAGTCTGAATTCGAATAGGTCCAATAGTCCAATCCATAGTATTTAATCTCATCTGATAGGTTATAGGCGCTGACAGCAATGTATCTCTCGTCTTTTATCTCAATGGGATAGAACTGTACAACCGTGGAATACTCAGATGATTCAATCTTTGTTTGTACAATCCTATATTTATTATTAATTCCCTTTATAAATTTTGCAATCCCATTTACAGATTCATGGTTTCGACCTTTGAAAGAAGCCAGAAGTGTACCATTAATTTCTTTTGTTTCTAGGACATACGCTTCTACTGCACCATCAAAAGGTTTAATAAATTCCGTGATTCCACTGGACAAATCAGTTTTATCAATAGTATGTTTAAATTCAATAGTATACAAAAAATTGGAAAGAACTACTGTTAAAATTACACATAGTGTTGCTGCTAATATTCTCGTTTTCTTGACTTTCTTAAGAAATTTAAGCTCTATTGTTGGGATTTTATCAGTTTTTCCAATATCTGAAATCATTTGTTCATACGTGTTTTTACATTCTGAACAAGTTCTTAAATGCTCTTGTACAGCTCGATTTGTATCTTCGCTTGTAAGTTTTTCAATATAATTCGGAAACAAATCCTGTACGATGCTGCATGTTAATTCTTTTTTCATTCTTGTCCCTCCTTCATTAACTTCTGTTTACCTCTATAAAAAACAACCCGTTCCTCTTGTGTTATATTCCAATTATACCTTGTCCCACCCATACAATACAATTTACACCTAAATGATTTATGTAAACAATGTACCTCTATACTTTTTAGCAATTACTATCAACAAAAATAACGTGCTAATTGTAATGTTAATTATCACGTTAAATGTCATGTTGTTTTATTAAATTGAAAATTTTTCAAAATGAATTTTATTTGAATCAATATTAAATATTTTTAAGTCTACGACTACCTTCTCCATCATAACTTTCGGTCCGCATAAGAAAAAATCGTAATCAAGATTATCTTTTAATAATCTCTTAACTCTAGCACCATCCACATATCCTTGCTCTCCATTATATTTTTTATCTGAAGATAGTACAGCGATAATGGTTAGATTTTTCATGTTACTTGCTATTGAATTTAGCTCTTCATAGCAAATTAATTCACTATTATCGCGAACACCCCAAATCAAAATAACTTCTCTTGCTTTTTCTTTTACATTTAAATACCTTAACATACTTAAAAATGGTGTTATTCCAATTCCTCCAGCAATAAAGCAAAGCTTATTATCTTTTGGTAAATCTAAATAAGTAAAACAACCAAAACTACCGTCAACGTATGCTTTATTACCTATCTTTGCTTTCACAATGCTGTTGGTAAAGTCTCCAAGTTGCTTAACTGTTACAGAAACATAATCCTTCTCTGCCGGTCTGGAAGATATAGTAAAAGGATGTTCATCTTTTGGGATTTCTGTATTATAAAGCTTAACATATAAAAATTGTCCTGGTTTATAATTAAATAATTTATTATTTTTAGGCTTTAACTTTAGGGTAATTATATTTTCTCTTTCCTTTACAATATCTGATATAGTATATTCCTTGCTCTTTGCAATACTTCTTTTTAATACTTTATGATTTAAATACATAGATAAAGCTATTGCAAAGTAAACAGTAAGTGTTATTTCTAATGGAATATTTGTCTTTACCGATTCACTTAAAAGTATATGAATTAATAAAATACAAACTCCTATTACAGTAATGTTATGAACTGCAATAAGAAATTCATGCTTTGGTTTTATTAATTTCTTTAATAAATTTCTTACCTCATCTACTATTTTAATTTTAAAAAATAGCTTGTTAATCATTAATAGCGTACTAATAACAATGATTGCACCAAATATCACAAGAGTAGCACTTCCTAATGTTGTTTGAAACGAATCGCGAAAATAACTATCCTTGATCTGGCTATGTATAAGCCCAAAAATAAATGCAACTATAGCCATAACCATATGGAATCTATACATTTTATCCATTCCAAAGTTTCTTTCAATAAACTTTGGCCTAGCAGTAATTATAAATTGATTTACAAAAAACACGTAGGAACATATCCCTAGTGCTCCCCCTATTAGAAACAGAAGATCATTGTTATTTTTTGCTACTTGGACTATATAAAAATATACAGGTAATGCTGGTGACAGGAAATACAACAAAATCCATAACATCTTTTTCATCTTGATACAAACATCTCCTTTTTATATTTATAATATTAAGTAATTATTGCAATGGAAAAGGAACTAACCAGTAGTTAGCTCCTTTTTAATTAATAGTGCCTCATAATATCTTAGAGTATTTTCTAATCTATAAATACTTTTTTCGAGTCCACCTAATCTATTCCTCTCAAGCCATATTTCTTTATAATCTTTAATAAGCACCCTCATTTGGTCAATAGTACTTATGATTATTTCCTCATAAATGTCTTTTTCAGAATTCCCCTTTATGTGTTTTTTTACAATTCCTATATCAGCGCTAATCTTTATAAGTTGTGCTGCACTTTTAAGTTCCTTATATAGGAGCTGTGAATCTTTAGACTTAATATCAGAAAATTTAACACTATTCATTAATTTATCAACATATTTTTTTATGTCAAATAATGTTTCTATATCCATTTTATCAACCCATTTATAATCATCATTATTAGAAAATAAAATGGAGAAAATATTTGTCCGATTTGATAAATATTCTTTTTCTATATTATAATAGTTTCCAAGGTCCATAATAAATTTTCCACTTATATTGTTATTATCAAGTGTTATGAATTTATCGATATAGGCTGCTATATTAACATCCGTATTTTTTTCCACATTCCAGCTGAGTGCAGCACCATAAATAAATCCTGGATAACTAAAAGGTAAGTATTGCCAATGGCCATTATCTCCCCAATCAGTTATAAGAAATCCTTCAGCTCCATATTTTTTACCACTTATAGCGGCGTTTAATAAACTACCTTTCATATTATCTGTACGACCTGAGATAGAATTCCAACTACTCGTACCAGGACATACGTAAAATGGCACTTTATTTTCAAAATAATTTCTACAATTCTCTTCAAAAGGATGGTTTTTTTCATATCCCCACTCTAACGCGATCATATCTTTTGGGAGTTGTGGGATTAATTCAGGGTGTTGGGTTATAATATCGCCCCACATCATCATTTTTTTATTATACTTCTTTGTTAACCCGTATATTTTCTTAATATAATTAAGATATATATTTCCAACCCCAATTTTATCACTTAGCTCCTTACTTTTCCCTCTGCCCAGTTCAAAAGGTTCATCACATCCAACATTTAAAAGATTTGATGTATAGTAAGGTATTAAGTCTCCATAAATTTTATCTACAAGCTCAATAGACCTTGGATCTTCTGGATTAAGGGTACCCGATTTAGTATTATATCCATATGCGTCTAAACAACCTTCTGGTGCTTCAGCTAATTGCTTAAATTTATCTTTTTCAAGCCAGCTTTCCATATGTCCAAAGCTATTTTGATTAGGTACGAGTTCTATAAATCTATCCATGCAATAAGCATTAATCTCTAAAATCTCTTCTCCAGTTATTGGGTTTTCATGTTTCCACAAATCAGACATGGATTGATAAGCAAAAGCAAACCCTTCAATATATAGCTGTATCTGATTTATTTTAAGATCTGCGAACACATCAATTAATTTAAACAGAGTTTTCATTTGCGGAATTTTGTTTCTACTTATATCAAGCATTACGCCTCTTACTTTAAAATCAGGTTTATCCTTAATTGTCATACATGGTATATAACGTTTATAGTGATTTATAATTTGCTTCAAAGTTATAGTACCATAAAAAGCTCCTGCTACAGAACCATAATAGATTATAATTCCACCTTCATTAATTTCAAGTTTGTATTCTTCATTTAAAAGATTATTGTCTCTTATTATTGATATTCCGCATTCTAAAAAATTGTCACTTCCTGTTAAAATATCAACACAAATAGAGGTATACTCAATGATTGCTTTTTTTAGTGCCTTACTGGTTTTAAATAGCTCTTCTTTATCCTTTTCTTCAATATAAATATAAGCTTCATTTGAAAACGTAAAAGCGCCCTCATAATTTATAATTTGTTCAGGTACTGGAACAATTAAAAGCTGTTTTCTAGCCATTTTGACCTCCCCCTTCTTATACATCATATGAGTAATAAAAATAATTTGTGTAGTTTATTGCAACCATTTCTGCTTTTCATTATTTTATAAAAAAATCCCCTATAAAGTAGTTTTTTTAAAAATTGCTACTCTATAGGGTATATTCTATCTTAAAATCCCATCAATTTTCACAAGTTCTTCAGTAGTAAATCCAAGATTATCTAAAGCTTTTACATTCTCTTCTATTTGACTTACTCTGCTGGCTCCAATTATTGCTGAGGTAAGTCTACCTTCACGAAGAGCCCATGCGAGTGACATTTGAGCCATACTTTGACCTCTTTTAGAAGCTATTTCATTTAAAGATTTAACTTTACTAACAACCTCTTCAGATATTTCCTTTTCATGCAAAAATCCTGTCTTAGAAGCAGCTCTTGAATCCTCTGGAATTCCATTAAGGTATTTATTTGTTAGTAATCCCTGTGCTAACGGACAAAATGCAATACTACCTATTCCTTCCTCAATAAATAAATCTTGAACATCGCCTTCAATCCAACGGTTAAGCATAGAGTATTTTGGCTGATGTATCGTACAAGGTGTACCTAATCTCTTAAGAATTTTTGCTGCTTCTCTTGTCTGTTCAAGATTATAGGAAGATATCCCTACATAAAGAGCTTTACCTTGACGCACCATAAGATCTAAGGCTCCCATTGTCTCCTCCATTGGTGTATTAGGATCTGGTCTATGAGAGTAGAATATATCAACATAATCTAAACCCATTCTTTTAAGACTTTGGTCTAAACTTGCAATCATATACTTCTTTGACCCCATGTCACCATATGGTCCTGGCCACATTACGTACCCTGCTTTTGAGGATATTATAATCTCATCTCTATATTGTTTAAGATCTTTATTTAAGATTTTACCGAAATTTTCTTCTGCAGAGCCCGCTGGAGGTCCGTAATTATTAGCAAGATCAAAATGGGTTATACCTAAATCAAAGGCACGTAACACCATTTCTCTTCCATTTTCAAAGTTATCTACTCCTCCAAAGTTGTGCCAAAGTCCTAAAGAAATCGCTGGCAACTTCAGCCCACTTTTTCCACATCTATTGTACTTCATTTCAGAATATCTTTCACCATCTGCTAAATATGGCATTGTATCATCTCCTGTTATATATTTTGATTCCCTAAATTGACATTTAATGAATACTAATAGAAAAGTTTTGATACTTTATTTGGATTCAACTTATTTGTAGTAATGAAATATCGGAAATTTAGATATATAACTGTATATACAACTACAGCAATAATGCCAAATGTTCTCCATGTTTCCATAACAATGCCTCCTTAGAAGTTTTATGTATTATAAGACCTCCGTAATCCTTCATATAGTCTTATTATACCATATCATTCAATATTAACAATTTATACTCGTATGTGAATATTTGAAATTTATATTTATGTAATATATAATTGAATAAAAAACAAATGTATTTTATACCGCACTATGATTTCTATTATTTAGGAGGTAAGCTATATGGTTGGGTTGTTGTTTGGATTGCTTGAATCACTATTTGATTTACTGTGCCTCGGTCAAATGTTAATGATGTTTAAGAAAGCACATAAATTAAATACAGATGAAAATTATCGTAATTCAATAATTAATCAAGGAAATAATAAAATAAATGAGAACGGAGAACTTTATACTGGCTTTAAAAGGTTCAAGTCAGTTCATGGATATATAAGATACCGGCATGCAGGGTTTATAGCATGGGGTATATTCGCTATTTTATTTATACTTATAAACATTTCAATATATATAATAGATATTAACATTAACATTATTATTGAATTTTTTACAATTGTAACTGCTATGATTGTTACAGACTATATTTTATATAAAAGGAATAAAAATGTTATATCAGATATAATTCATATTTCTCACAAAGTAAACAACTAATAAAAAAATAGGTAGCAGGGTTTATAACTCCTGCTACCTTCATTGCTAAAATAATTTTTATTTCATGGACTAATTATCATATAGTTTATGAACATAAAAACTTTTTCTTATTCCATACTATCCATGCCTACTGAGTAGAATGCTTTAATAACTTAAAACCACGAGTATCGTCATAACAACAAAATATATAGCTAATGGTATATATTGCTTTTTATCTACATCGCTATACTCTTCTTTTATTTCTACGTAATCGTCTCTTGTCTCCATATAATCTTCTTGAACTAACTCTAAGCCTTCATGTTCCTCTTTATACTGCTTAAGTTTTCTTAGACTTATAAATAATATAGTCCCTCCAATTATAAAAAGTACTGATGCACTAATCAGCGATGAGGAAAGGCTTACATTCATTGCATCCGCTGTCGCCGTTTCTTTTACTGGGTCTATAACACCGTTTTCTATTCCAGTTTCCTGAAGCTTCATGAAAGCCATTGCTACTTTACTTATAGTAAAAGATATTGCATTATTCGCTGCGTGAAGTACCATACTTCCTACAAGCGATCCCGTATATTCTCGTATCTTTAGTAAAATAATTCCTAAAAACATTACATAGATAATTTGCATTAGATTCCCATGGAAACTTGCAAATATTGCAGTTATTATAAAATATTTTAATTTTTTATTCATTCCTTCATATGCATCTAAAAAAATTCCTCTAAAGAATATTTCTTCAAAAAATGCTGGGATCAATACTACCACTATTAAACCCAATAATGTTGAACTATTAGTTAGCAAATCAGATATTACCTTGCTATCCTCTATTACAACGGGGAATAACTGCATGCTTATAGCATTAATACCAATAGCAAAAATATATGTGCCAACTGATGCAACCATAACTAAAATAACTTGTTTTAGAGAAATTTTCTTAATTACCATTACATTTTTAAAACTTCGTTTTGTAATCTTACAATATAATAAAGTGATTCCACCAAGTGCTATAATACTAGCACCACCAGAAATAATTAGTGAAGTATTTTCTTTTATATCATCATTTAATCCAAATGAATTACCTATTATAATAGGTATTAAAACAAATAACGATAGCGCCGCTAATAATAAGATATTAGCTAATAGTGTCTTTTTATTTTCCATAAATTCGCTCCTTTATCTTCTTAAAAGCATAGTTTCTTTAAATACAACCCTAACTGCAATAAATGCTAGTACAACAATATACATAATAAGCCAAGCTCCTACAATAATCAAATGCTCCATATTTAATATTCCTAAAAGAATCTCATTTAAAATAGCTATGGAGTTTATAATTGGTATATTTAAAAATATATAGCTTAAATTCTTAATGTCGATAAAAATGAATAAGTAATTAAGTATTATGATGAAAAAGAATACTATAGTCATATACGCTTGTGCCTCTTTAAAATTTTTAGCATATAATCCGATCATAAATTGCACAAGTGAAATTCCAATATACGTTAATATTATCATAAATATCATTATAATAATATTTATAGTGGTTAATGTATTAATATTTATAAGTTCAGTGCTAGATACCTTTGATACTATTATAAATGCTCCTAACGAAATTAAAATTTCTGCTAAAACAATTACTAGAAGAGCAGCATATTTAGCTCCTATAACAGTCTTTCTCTTAGCCTTTGTTAATAGCAATGCTTCTAAAGTACCTCTTTCCTTCTCTGTCACACAAATTTCTGTAACCACTTGCATTCCAATGCTGAGAGGAAATAATAAAATACACATTGGTAATATATAAAAAAATCCCATTTGCTCCTCTGTTACCTCAGATACATTCACCTTTTTAGACGAATAACTATCTAATATTTTCATGTCTATATCCTTTGAACTTAATGTATTGCTTACTAATTCCATTTCATAATCTTGTATTAGCTTTTCTATTCTAGTGTAATTTTCATCTATTAGGTCAGTAGTTTTTCTATAGGCATTTATTTCTATTTGCCTTCCTATCTCCATGTCATTTGAAAATCCTTTCGGAAATTCTAACACTAAATCATAATCTTCATTAATTACTACAGCTTCTCCTATTACTACCTTCATGTTTTTATCCATTGTCACTATTTTTTGTATTAAATCCTGTGACTTCTCATCCTTTTGTACTACTATTTTAAGCTTAAAGTTCGAGCTATCTTTTGATGCTCCATCCGCCATTTTGTTAATAACGCCTTCCATATTAAACATATATATATACATTAGAATCGGGATTAAAAAAAATGAGATTAAACTCTTTTTATCCCGAATAAAATTTCTTAACTCTTTTTTTAAGACCGCATAAAACATCTTCTCACCTATACCCTAAATATAAATTTTTCACTGTTTATGGACATAATACATAATGCTACACTTATAATTATATATATAACTAACCATCCAATAACTATAAAAACATTTACGAAATTAACAATCCCTGCCGTAAGTTGTTTTAATAATAACACCACATTAAATATAGGCATATGGTATAATATCGGGCTTTCCGGAAGAAACATAGACATAACTATTGGAACCATTATTAGAATTAAAAGAGGCAAAACCAACATTTGGCTTTCCTTATAATTTTTAGCAAAGAAACTAAGTGTTAATTGCAATGCACTTATAAATATCACCGTAAGCATTAGTATAACTAGACTTATCATAATCCCATAAACATTCATATTAATTGAAGTCATTTTAAATTTAAAAGCTAAAATTACAGCTATTCCTGTTAATCCTAACACCAATATAGATATTATTGAAATAATTACACTTACGATTGATACGAAAAGTAGCTTGCCCAGTAGAATTTTATATCTAGGACATTTGGTGCATAAAAAAGGCTCTAAAGTATTTTTTTCTTTTTCTCCTGCAGCTATATCTGTAGTTAAATAAGATGTTGAAATCATTGGTAATAAAAGAAACACCAGGGGAAGTAGAATGCTAACCATTACTGACATCATGTCCATTTCCTTGCCATTTTCACTTAGGGGCCGTAAGGTTATTGGGTTTATATTTTTATATTTAAGTCCTTTTGCCTGGAGCTCCGAGGTAATATACTCCTCTTTTACACTCTCAATACTCTTCGTAATCCTGTCAATTAAGAAACTCTTTTTTGTTGAATCATATTTAATCAATATCTCCTGATTTTTATTCTCAGAAAGTACAATAATAGCATCAATTGTCCTATCTAATATATCACTATCACTATAAACTTTGTCATCAAATATTTTTACTCCCTCGGTTTTCTTCATAGCTTCCATAACTTCTACATTGTGTCCTTCAAAACTAACCTTTATCCCGGAAACATCGCTTTTTATAGAAATAAATGCACCAAATGCTACTACTGCAATTACTACGGGATAAACTAGTATTGGAATCAACAGTGTATTTACAATCAATTTTTTATCTCTTATATACATCTTAAATTCATGTTTAAATATGTTTAATATTGTATTCATTCTCTACCCCATCTGTTATTAAGTGAATAAAGATATCTTCCAAGTTATCTAGCGAATATTTCCCTTTTAGGTAACTGTCCGTTCCTTCCTCAATTAATTTGCCTTTATTTATTATAATTACCCTTTGACAAAGTCTTTCTATTTCACTTATAGAATGGCTGGAAAATAGAATCGTTTTTCCTTCCTTTGACCACTTTAGAATTAAATCATATAACAGTCTTCTTGCAACAACGTCAAGTCCTGTAGTAGGCTCATCTAGAAGCATAACTTTAGGGTCATGAACTATAGCTCTTGCAATAGCTATCTTTTGCTTCATACCTCTAGATAATTCTGATGCTTTCGTGTCTAAGTAATCTTCAAACTGAAAATATTCTGATAAATGTTTAATTCTATTATTAAGCTCTTCCTTTTTCATATCATAAAGTTGTCCAAAAAATTCAATATTCTCTCTTGCAGTTAGTCTTTCATAAAGAGCTACATCCCCACCAAATAGCGCTCCAATTGATCCCCTAACCTTTTCACCATATTTTTGAACATCATAACCATCAATTACAGCAGTTCCTTTTGTAGATTTTAAAATTGTAGCAAGAATTCTAAGAGTAGTAGTTTTCCCAGCTCCATTCTCTCCAAGGAGCCCTACAATTTCTCCTGCCTTTATACTAAAGGTCACATTTTTTAATGCCAGTACCTTTTTACTATATTTCTTGTACAATCCATTTACTTCAATCAATGCTTCCACACCCTTTTTCTTCTTTGTAAATATAAGAGTATTATACTATATATTTCTATTAAACCTCAACACGTTTTTTTACTTTTTCACTGCCCTTGGATTAGATTTATAGCAAAGATCTAAAAATTTTTCGTTTGGCGTAAACATAAGTTGCATCTTGTTGTTTCCTTCTGTAACCATTGCAACATATACCTTTGCCTCCTGATCATCATGATAACACTTTACTATATCTCCTGGTTTGTTAGAAAAATCTTTTACAAAAACACTATTTTGGGGTGCAAGTAGAGCCACCTCTTTGATATTAAAAGTAGTAACCTTTTTTCTTTTTTTCATTTCTAGTATTTTTTCTATGTCGATATCTCCATTAGTAAATTGATACTCATACTCTACAAATAAATTTTGCTTATAAAAAAAGCATGCAGCAGCCACAATTAATGATACTATTGTAAAAATAAAATTTTCCGTTAGAGTTATTAGAGCAAAAAATGAAAATACATATGTTGCCACCTTTACTATTTTGTAAAAAACCGTTTTATTTGTTCTTACTAGTTGTTCATAAAAATGATCCATTTTATTTCCCCCTCTTTTGTCTATTTTATAGAATTTTTGTATTCCATTGGTGCACATCCTTTTAAATTCTTAAATACCCTATTAAAGGTTTTAACACTATTAAACCCTGACTTATAAGCTACCTCTAAAATAGAGCTCTTATCATAATAAAGAAACCATTCCGCTTTTGTTATTTTAAAATTATTTAGATAATCTAAAAAAGTCACCCCAGCATTCTCCTTAAAGAACCTAGAAAAATGATACTTACTAAAACCCGCCACCTTTGAAATCTCATCTAAATCAATACCATCTTGATAATTGTCTTCTACATATTCAAACACTTTTGAAAGTCTCCCCAGTTTCTCCATTTGGTGACTCTCTGACTCTTTGGAATATATACCTTTAGGCATATATCGAAGCAATATTCCAGCCAAATCATATAATCTTCCCTTTAAAAAAAGCTTGTATCCTTCCTTTGCTTCACTATGTTCCTTAATTAATTCTTGTATCTGTTTTTCCATGAGAGTATGCATTTGTGTTCCTGGGGTTAGATGCATAGATTTATTGAAGGTGGGCCTAATACCCTTGGTATCCTCATCGCCATAAAGGAAAGTATCATAAACAGACATTCTAAATTGAATTACAGCTCTTGTACTGAGTCCCCTTTCCTCAAAAAAACAATGTACAGCACCTGAACCTATAAAGAGTATATCTCCCTTATTCAAATTATATATTTCATTGTTAATAGCTACTTTAACTAGGCCCTCTACTAGATATATAATCTCTATATCTTCATGAAAGTGGTGAGGAGTACTTGAATATCCCTCATTTAAAAATAGTCTAAAAGGAAAATCCGGCTCTAATACTGTTTTTTCAAGGTTTCCCTGCATTATATCCCTCCATTACCTTCTACATTATATAAAACCACTTATAATCAAATAAGGTATACAAGCATTTACTCGTATACCATTTGCTAATTTCTGCTATAACTCTATTTTAACTCTTTTTGTTCCAGATTCATAGATGCCACATATCATTTTTTGTGTTTTTATAGCCTCTTCCCCATTTATATCAGGCGGAAGTCCAGCACTAATGGAAGAATAGTAATTTCTTATTTGTTTTGTATGACTTACACCCCAATAACCCTTAACACCATCCCCATAGCTAAAAGCCTCAGAGGTATTAGTATCAGCGATGAACTCTCTTCCATCATTAAGTTTTACATGTGCTCTATCTCCTACCATCGTTGCAATTCCTTTTTCGCAGTGAAGCTCAATTTCTACTGGTGAATCATATGTGTAGTAGTTAATAGCATGAAAAGCCGTAACTACACCATTCCTATATTTTATAACTCCTTCTGCAGAATCTTCTACCTCTATTATTTCATGAGCTCTATTGCTTATATTTGCATCAATATATTCTATATCACTATCAACAAACCATCTCATTAAATCCATGGTATGAATAGCTTGATCAATTATAACTCCGCCACCCTCCATATCCCAGGTACCTTTCCAATCACTGTGACTATAATACTCGTCAGACCGATTCCAAGTAACTTGAAGTTTACCGGCTAGTATTTTGCCGAGTTCTCCCGACTCCAGGGTGTTTTTAATTAGCCTTGATCCTGGATTGTATCTATTTTGAAATATAACGCCGAGGGTAACATTGTTCTCCTTAGCAGCCTTTATCATAGCCTCTGCATCGCTAAGTTTAATAGACATTGGTTTTTCAGTTAGCACATGTTTCCCCTGGTTTGAAGCGCATATTGAAACCTGCGCATGTAAATAGTGAGGCAGACATATATGTACTACATCTACTTCTTCTTTTGACAGCATTTCTTTATAATCCGTATAATAGTTACAATCATATTGTTTTGCTTTATCCATGGCTCTTACTTTTTTAACATCGCAAACCGCAACAATTTTTGTATTTTCTAATCCCTTTATTGATTGTGCATGCATAGGAAATATATTTCCACAACCAATAATAGCCACTTTAAATATTTTCATTTTTTTCATCTCCTAAATAATACTATAACAATTTTTTTAAGTATTCGTTGCCAAGTTTTAATCCTTGTTTTATTTTTTCTTCACTGCCTTCATAATCTGGATCTTCATGTTCAATACTTACTACTCCCTCGTACCCTATTTGATTTAACGTAGAAATAAACTTTTCCCAATTAACTTGACCAAGTCCTGGCATTTTAGGAACCCAAAAACCAAATCCCTCATTAGTATTTAATTGTTTATTAAACACACCATACTCTTTAAGTTTATCTTGAAGAACCTCTGTATCCTTAGCATGTACATGGAATATTCTATCCTTAAATTCTTTGATTGGGTTAATGTAATCTATAAGCATACCAACTAAATGAGATGGATCATAATTTAACCCGAAGTTTTTACTAGGAACTCTTTTAAACATTTCTCTCCAAAGTTCTGGACTAAAAGAAATAGTTCCTGGCTGTCCAGGAGCTTGCCATCCCACCATATGACAGTTTTCAATCATTACTTTTATTCCTTTAAGTTCAGCATAAGCAACCAAATCTTTAAATACCACCTCGAATTCATCAAAGTTATCTTCTATGGATTTATCAATATTTCTACCAATAAATGTTCCAACTGAAGGTACTCCAAGTAAAACTGCTGCATCAACACATTTCTTGAAATGATTATTTACAAACTTTCTCTTTTCTAAATCTCTATCTAAATTATTGTCATAATAAGCAATAGATGAAATTGTTAAACCATATTCTTTAAAATATTTTAAAATTTCATCTGCATCATCCTTGGTAAAGTTCGCTACATCTATTTCACTTCCTGAATAATCACGAATATTAGTCCTTGGCCAACAGGAAAGTTCTAAAGCTTTAAACCCTTGTTCACTTGCCCATTTAGCTTTTTCTTTAAGTGGTATACTTCCAAGACATCCTGTTAAAAATCCTAAATACATATTAACACCCCTTCGTAACTAAATTTTTTAGATTGTTATACCCTATTTCTACGCTTTCAAGGGACGGTCTAGTAAAATACTCTTGCTCAATTATTAGCCACTGCGCCCCCTGTTTTTCTGCCTCACATATTATAGAAGAAATATTCATTATCCCATTTCCTACTTCAGTAGACTCTGTCTTATCCCCTACCTTTTGCATATCCTTTATGTGAATAAGTGGGAAGCGCCCAGCATGCTTTTTAATAAAATCAACAACATTTACCCCAGCGTATTCTACCCAATAGGTGTCAATTTCCCCCTTCACAAGATCTGAATCTGTTTTACTGTATATTATATCTAGTCCGTACTCACCGTCAAATTCTTTAAATTCATGAGCATGATTATGATATCCACAGATTAACCCGTTATCTTTACATTTTTGTCCAATGACATTTAACTTTGCAGCTAGAGCTAAAACATCCTGTTTACTTTTAATCTCTGCATATGCGCATATTATATATTTATTTCCGATTTCTAAGTTATACTTTATTACAGCATCAATATTTTCCGTGAGTTCTGAAAGCGATACATGGCTTCCGCAAACCTTTAATTTAAGGCATGCAAGTAGTGACTTAAGTTCTGAGCTACTAAGTCCACCATATCCAGCAAATTCAACTCCATCAAATCCTATTTCAGAAACTTTCTGTAATGTGCCTTTAAAATCTTTTTCCATTTCATCTTTAACGCTCCACAGTTGAAGTCCTATAGGTGTTTTCATCTCTAAAGACCTGGTCATTCAAATTCCTCCTCTTATTTATTTAAATATACTGGTTTTCCAGTTTTAGAAGACTCATATATTGCTTCAAGTATTTCCGTAACTACAAGTGCCTGTCTAGGTGTTACTACAGGTTCTTTATCCTCTAATATACAATTTATCCACTGCCTTGCTTCTACTTCTGCTGGGTCGTCGGAAGTTCCTTCATAAAACGCTACACCACCAGAACTAAAATCAACTTTAGTTTCATAAAGCCTTCCTAAATTTTCTCCATTAAGTCTGAGTCCATCTTTCATGTCAGCTCCACCCTCTGTTCCACAAAGAGTTGTCTGAGCTTCTGCAACATCAAGACTATTAAGTGCCCAGCTTGATTCTAAAACTATAGTTGCTCCATTTTCCATTGTAATAAATCCAAAAGCTGAATCTTCTACAGTAAATTTTTCTGGATCCCAAGGTCCCCATGCATTTGCAGCATCCTTTTTACTACTAAGTTTATGATATACATTACCAACCACATATTTAGGTTTATAGTTGTCTAACATCCAAAGTGTCAAATCTAGTGCATGAGTCCCAATATCTATTAATGGTCCTCCACCTTGCTCAAATTCATTAAGAAATACTCCCCAAGTTGGGACTGCTCTTCTCCTTATTGCATGCGCTTTTGCAAAATATACATCACCTAGAGCTCCATTTTCACAAGTTTTCTTAAGATACATGGAGTCTCCTCTAAATCTATTTTGATAACCTATAGTTAGTTTCTTGCCTGTATGCTCCGCAGCTTCAAGCATAACTCTGGCTTCTTTTGAGGTTTTCGCCATTGGTTTTTCACACATTACATGCTTTCCAGCTTCCAAAACATCTACAGTAATAAAACTATGCGATCTATTGGGTGTACATACATGGACTACATCTATACTTTTATCTAATAAAAGTTCTTTGTAATCTACATATACCTTTGCACTCTCACATCCAAACTCTTTAGCTGCCTTTTCTGCTTTTTCCTTATCTGTATCACAGAATGCCACCATCTCTACCTCAGCTATTTTGGATAAACTAGGCATGTGCTTTCCATTTGCAATACCTCCACAACCAATTATAGCTATTTTTAATTTTTTCACTACATTTATATTTTCCATTATCACACCAGCCTCTCTATTTTTTTATATAGTGCTTTAATAAATATTTACCGTTTACATATATTATATTATACCTTTATGTGTTCTATTTCTCCCCATAGATTGCTAACATCTTCTCAAATATTGCTATTTTACAATATATATACCATCAAGAAAAATACTATCTATAGATAAGGAATTATCTCTAGATAGCATTTGCCTTAGTATTTAAATTGAGCTATGTTTTTCTCCATATTTTCTGCTAATTCGGCTAAAACTTCACTAGCTTTTGCCATCTCATTAACTGAGGCTGTTTGTTCTTCAACAGACGCTGAAGTTTCTTCAGTGCTTGCAGCATTTTCCTCTGAAATAGAAGATAGGTTTGCTATCATTTCAATAATTTCTTCTTTTTTATTGCCCATTTCTTGTCCAGATTCATTTAATGTTTGTATAATTAATTTCATTTCCCTCATTGTATTTGAAATACCCTCAAACTTCTCATTTGTGTTATAAACACTTTGAGTCTGAGCTGCTGTAAATCCTTCTACTTTTTTCATAGTCTTAACTGCATTTTCAGTCTTATTAGAAAGTTCTTGAATTACTTTTGTAATTTCAGAAGTAAAATCATTAGACTGTACTGCTAGCTTTCTTACTTCATCCGCTACTACTGCAAATCCCCGTCCTGCCTCGCCTGCCCTAGCTGCTTCTATCGCGGCGTTTAGTGCTAAGAGATTTGTTTGATCTGCAATGGTTTTAATCATTTCACTAGCTTTTTCTATCTTTCCTGCGCTCTCGTTTGTTTGAATAATATTAAGCTGTATATCGCTAGTTGCATTACTACTATCTGTTGTTTTTTCAATTAAATATTTTAATGTTTCAAAGCCTTCATTTGTTTGTTTATTAACTTCCTCTAAAGCCTTATTTAATTTGCCCATCATATTTTGATTTTCGGCTATACATTGACCTAGCACATTTACATTTATAACTCCTTTTTCTGCTTCTTTTGCTTGATCATTAGCCCCCACTGCGATTTCTTCTATAGCCATTGATATTTCCCCTGATACTTCTGATAACTGATAACTACTAGCTGTTAATTCTTTTGATGATGATGCTACCTGCTCGGATGAATTTCCTACATTTTTGATTATTCCCTTGATATCATTTTTCATTTTATCTAATGCCTTGGCCATTTCTCCAAATTCATCAATTTTATTTAATAGCTCTTTAGGTATTTCTTTTGTAAAATCACCTAGTGACATGGTTCCTAAAACTCCCTTTAATTTAGCAATTGCTTGTATTGCATAATTAGACGTTTTAAATGAAAAGAAAGCAAGAATAGCAAAAGCAGCAAATCCCGATACCAGAATAATAAGAATATTCTTATTTATAGCTAAATTAACTTCTTTCATTGAAATTCCGAGCTTTATTGCCCCAAGTCGTTCTGCGTCTAGAACAACAGGAACTAAAACATCTTGTACCATAATTGCCTTAGAAGTGTCTTCAGTTTTATAGTAGATGATGGAATCAAACATTTCGCCTTCTACTGCAGCTACTTTACTACCTTCATCTGTAAGCTTAATTCCTATTTTCTTTTTATCACCGTTTGCAACTGCTTTTAAATTTTTATCAACAAAAATTGCGTAAACAATATTCTTATCTTTTACTAAATTTTCAACCAATGTTTGATAACTAAATTTCTTGGTTAATGCTTCAACTTCATTTCCCCTTATACCTACTTGTATAAATGTATTATCATTATTCTTTAGGTATCCATACTTATTATAATTATCCGAATCTGGCTCCTTTCTTAATTCATCCATAAGCTCATTTTTCCCACTTAGTCTAAAATCATCTACAGGTTGACCTTTTTTAGGCTTACTTCCAATGTAAGAATCAACATTCGAATAAATAATCACTCCTTCAGCAGAATACCAATGTATTTCATCTACATTTGCACTTTCTGCAATCCTTTTCAGAAGGTCACTACTTAAAATGTCCTTATCTGATATAACAATATTTTCTACCGTTCTAATTTTATCTTCTATCATTGTATTAATGGTTCTTAAAGACAGTTTGTTGTTAACTACCTGTGATGCTACCTTATTTGCAAGGAGTACAGTATCTGACTTTGTCTGTTTAAGCAAACTTGATCTAAGAGACAATGAAGATATAACACCTATTGTTGAAATTGATATAAACATAACAACTAACGGAATCATAATTAATTTTGTCTTAATCGAAGATTTTCTCGCTTTTTTTACTTTTCTTGCTTTTTTCATTTTCATTTGCATTTTCATAACAGCACTCCCCTATTCTTA
>NZ_JBNMNU010000079.1:0-19501 GCF_051278035.1 Clostridium sp. | reverse complement strand
GTGATATCTTTTCCTAGAAACTCTTTAAAATCGACTTTTACATACTCTACTCCCATAAATACTTTCGCTTCTGCTGCTAACTGATCTTCTGTAGCAGGAATCATATCCTTAATTAAGTCCTTATCCCCTTGTTTTACATCTACAATTACAGATAATTCCTCATATTGATCTTTTAACTCTTCAGCATATTTTTCAGCTAATACTTTAGCTTGCTCTTTTGTTATATTTTCTTTTACAGTAATATTAGCCACAGCAACATCAGGCTTTAAATAAACATCACCAGCCGATACTTCTTTTTCACTTTTCAACTCTTTATCCATTTCCGCATGTTTAACTATTTTATTAGCCTCTTTGGGTGGGTT
This sequence comes from Clostridium sp., assembly GCF_051278035.1. Lineage (GTDB taxonomy): Bacteria > Bacillota > Clostridia > Clostridiales > Clostridiaceae > Clostridium_AD. The sequence goes on along the minus strand of NZ_JBNMNU010000079.1, from coordinate 19,139 downwards.
AACTGATGGCGCTGCACCTCTAATCATCGAAGAAACAATTCCAATTATCAGAATTAAACCAATTATACTTGAACCAATTATTATTTTGTTTCTTTTTGCCGTGTTCATAATCTTCCTCCTCTATAAGTCAGTCATTTAAGTATACTATTTTTAGACATTAAGTACAATTTAAAAACACATCTAAAATATATTTGTCACCTTATCTTTATAATGAACTAATATTTTTCAAGTTTACACTTATATAACGCTTATTCCGACAAAAATATTGCACCTTTGTTAATATTTTTATATTTATTTTTTATATTTTTTTAAATTTATGACTTAGATCTAACATTTAAACTAATTTACAATCACTTTTATACTCAAATTTTCATCATTTAAATTAATAGTACTTGAACTAATTACGCTAAAGGCCTTTGTTTCACCCTCACTTATTTCATAGTCTTGTATTAGAACCTCCTCTATGTCTCCCTTTACAAAATAAATAGTTACTTTGCCACTTTCTTTTGCCTTCAAATTGACCTCCACTTTATACGTACTCTCGAAAAGTTTATAGCTTTGTGCATCTGCAGTTACAAGCTTTGCTTTCTTTACAAAGCCGATACTTGTAGAAGCCTTAGGTTGATTCCCTTTATAAGGAGTAATTTCTACATTATAATTTCCATAGGGAGTTATATTTCCTTCTACATCTTTACCATTCCAGTTGTATATGTTGAGGCCTTTCGATCCCTTATTATTTGTTATTTCATTAATGATTGAGCCATTCTCATCCTTAACTCTTAGATCATATCTTCCACTGCCAGTAAACTCCATTTTAAAGTCAACAGTATCTTGTACATCTATCTCTAATTCTTCTTTCACCACTTTACTTAAATCTATTTCCTCTTCATCTACGATTCTACCATTAATAAGATCTGTAAATATAAAACCAGCTTGGATTGCTTTTGCAAATGCAGCATATGTTATATATGTATATCCGCTTTGACCCCAATTTTCTCCATAGGAATTAATGATTTTAAAAGCACCATAACCTTCCGGAGTCTCTAAAGTATCATCATATCCTACTACTACGACTGCATGTCCCCCTAATGTATAATTTTCTGTAGTTACTATACTGGTCCCATCTGACTTGATAAGAGGATACATCCACTTAAACCCCACATTTATACCTACTACTGGCAAATCTCCTGTATTTAAATATTCTTTTGTCTTTTGTATTATATAATCTGAAGAATCATTATAGGTATAGAGCACATACCAATCTTTTATTTTGTTTGGTGCAGATTTTTGAATTATATCCCCACTTGGTTGTGTTAAGTAATCCTTTGCCACATACGGAAAGTCATAAAGAGCAGCAGCACCTTGATCTTTTAATAAGTTTCCTGCACTTTGTAGACTTGCTCCTTCATCTATGCCATCATTAATCTGATTATATATATAGCTTGGACTAAATATATGTTTTGTATTGTTTCCTACTTCCCAGCCAATGTCTTTTGCTTGTTGAAAAGTTCTAAGATAATATCCTGTTGCCCATCCAACACAGCTATTTTCAAGCTGATTTCCTATAGGTGGAAAATAACCTAAATTTGAATAATCTAGTTTTAAAGGAAGTGCCCCTAAGCTATATCCACTAGCTTTCAGATTATCTTCCACAGCTACTTTGACAACATAATTTGTTTTTATGTTTTTATCTTCTTTTAAGCCATTACTTATAGGTTGAACAATACCATTAAGTATTTCTATCCAAATACCATCTTCTTTTTGCAACATTTTTTTATAATATTCCCCTTCATACTGTGTAAAAATATTCATTTGCTCTTCAGAAATAATTTGCTTGTCCAGTAGTATTTCTCCATTTTTCAATGGATATATCTCTGATGCTGATAAAACTGAAATACTTAAGGTAAGAAAAATCGTAATTAAAATTAGTTTTTTTTTCAATGTTCAATCTCCTTTTACTGACTTCTACTATACGATTGCCATCTTGCTATTCAATGCATATATTAATGGATTGAATATTAGTATCATCAAAAGTATACAATTGTTCTTCATTTGCTTTTACATTATATTTCCCCTCAAAGATTTCTATACCATCACATACTTTATATATAGATACCTGTCCATTTTCTTCAGGTAAAATCCTTACTTTCACTCCATTGTCTTCAAAAGCTGTTGCTGATATAATCTTTGATTTTTTCTCAAAGTTTAATACAATAGCTTTTTTAGGTGATTGCCCCTTATACGCAATAACCTCTACCAAATACTCTCCTTCTTTGGCCACATTTCCATTGTAATCAGTTCCATCCCAGGTAAGCGTCTGTATTCCTTCTGATCCTCTTTGATTTAGTATTTCTTTTACAATCTTTCCATCTACGCCCTTGACAATTAAATCATACCTTCCAGCACCTATAAATTGCATTTTAAACCGTACCTCGTCTTTTATTTTAATAGGTAAGACTGTTGGTTCTGGCTCCGGTTCCTCTAATATATTTTTTGTAAAAGCTTTTAATGTTACATTTGAATTACTATAGATCGAATTTACGTTTTCCCAATTTATACCATTAGAGCTCATAAAGCTTTGCCCATTTTCAGCTTTTGCTTTAGAAGCATTTTGCATAGGTATTTCCATAGGAATTGGATATGTTCCACCAGTTCCCTTTACAATTACTGCAAATTTACTATTTGACTCTATCCATTCTTGTGGAAATGATATGGTGTGATAACCGGCGAATTCTACCGTTCCACTCACCACTCTTTTACGGGTACTTAGATTATCATCCACACTTACAAATACTTCATATTGATAATTGTCTGCCGGAACAAAGAAGCCTACTCCACTAAGATTTTCATGGTTTTGTCCAGCTTCAAACACGTTGGCAAACCATGCTGTGTTGGTTCCTCTATAACCAGAATAACTATCCATCCCCAATGGATCATATTGATATATATTATCAAATTTATTCGTATCTTCTACGATATATACTGAATTGTTCTTCCCTACGAATTTATCATTATAAGATATATAAAAATATCCTTCTTGTCCCCAGTTTTTTCCCCAACTGTTCTTCACTATAAACGCTCCGTCTTGAGATGGAGTGTTTTTAAACTTCTGTTTGCTATATGTATCATCCCATCCTACTATGACTACACTATGGTTTGTGCTGCTGCTAGCTCCATTATAATAGTAGCTGCTATCTGCATTATAGTAAGACGCATCAGTATACATACTTGTTTGTACTGCTCCATATTTCATTAAAGAATTTTTAATGAGGTTATTGTCTAAAGAATCAATTCTATCAGGTATATAGAACACATTTGTCAGGTACTTTTGTATTAATAGATTCGATGGTGAATTATAGTCACCTACCTTATACGGATCATCTGTCTCTAACACTGGCCCATCCAATCTGGCTAAATAAGCAGCAGACATAGATCTACTCCCACCACTTATAATATCAAACCCATGATTATTTTTCATATTGTTTTCTGAGAAATCCCATTCTTTTTCTGTCATAAGATAAGATTCCATTGCCCCATAGGCTGCAAAAGCCCAACAACTTCCATCTTGTCCTTGATCTTTAGTAGAACTTACTCTTTCATAATCTCTTAAATCAAATTTTGCTGGATATGACTTTACGTAGTCTTGTCCTAGTTTATCTGATGAACTTCTTTGTATTATAAAAGGTTCAGGTATTAGTCCATTTACTCTTTCTTCTCCCTTAGTACCAAGTTTTTGATTTTGCTGCATATATTCTATGAACTCAGGATTCACTGGTGCCAAAGTAGATGATAGTTTTTCTGCAAAAATAATTGCAGGTGTGAATGTAACTATCAGCATAATAACTACTATCATGGATACTATTTTATCTCTCTTTATCTTTTCCATATCTTCCCCCTTATAATTCTAACCCCCATAAGCAACTCTTTCATTGAAATAAAACCACCGCAGGCTTTAATTTATAAAGCTTGACAGTGGTTTTATATTTGTATTTTTGATCATTTTTTAAATAATGTCTTTATAGCTGCATCATCTACTGCTCCTTGTTGTCCAAATATATAAACATTATTAACTTGTGATAGTTTTCCACTTATATACTGCGTAGTTGTATACTGCAAATTACTATCATCAACAAGAACTATAGCTGTAGAATACATTGCCGCAATTGCTGAGCCTGAAAGAGCATCTGGGAAATCTTTTCCTGTAGCAACGCAAATACTTTCGAAATTTATATCACTCTCAAATCTCTTTATTATATTAATATTTCTTTCGTACTTGTCGCTACCAACTATTCTTTCTATACCTGGGAACTTATCTGCTACAAAACTACTTATTAAGTCTGTATCACCTAAAATATATGTCTTTGTAAAATACGTTTTGCTTATAAATGTATTTAGAGAATCAGGTAATACATCTTTATTCGTTAGTATTATAGGTATCCCTTTTTTAGATGCAATGGACGACGCTGATAGAGCCTCTGCATATTGCAAACCATTAGTTACCATGATTTCCCCTGATTCCGCACCTAATTTTTCGGCTATTTTAATGGAAGTTTCAAATCTATTAATTCCACCAAGTCTTTCTGTAGTTATACCCATTGTGTTAAGCTTACTTTCAACGCTTTGAGATACAACTCCAGTACCACCGGTTATAAATATATGAGATACACTTAATCTTTTAAGCTCTGTTATTACAGTTTGTGGTATTGAATTTTTACTTGTCAAAAGAATTGGCGCATTATATTTCTTTGCAAGTGGTGCTGCACTTAAAGCATCCGGATAATCGTTACCTGTAGCAAGCACCGCATAATTTGAAGTCCCTTTCCACCCTGACTGAGATATAGCTGTTGCTGTTTCGTACCTGTTATCTCCCCCAAGCCTTACAATCTTTAAATCATTTGCAGCATTAATGGTAACTATACAACTTGCAGTCTTATATCCATCTAAACTAGTAGCTGTAATAATTGTGCTTCCTACACTTATCGGGAATATCACACCACTATCTACTTTTGCAACCTCAGTATTTGAAGAAGACCAATTTATAGCTTGGTTTAAAGCATTAGTTGGATTTATAGTAACAATTAGCCTATCTGTTGTTCCAAGATCTAAACTATCCGAGATTTTATTTAAGCTTACTGATGTCACTGATGAACCTACCGCTCCTGAATTATTAACAGTAACACTACAACTAGCTTTCTTACTACCGTCAGCAGTTGTTGCTGTAATTACAGCAGAACCTGCACTTACCGCAATTAATACACCATCAGATACTTGTACTATACTTGTATCTGAAGATGCCCAGGTTACATTTTGGTTTGTTGAGGTTGTCGGATTTACAGATGCAGTCAAAATATCTGATTCTCCGACTGTTAAATAAGCTGAATTTTTATTTAAATTTATTGATATTACAGGGCTACTAACCTTAACAACGCAGCTTGCAACATTACTCCCATTAACTGTTTTGGCTGTAATTACTGCAGTTCCTGCTCCAACCCCAATTATTAATCCATTATTAACTTGTACTATTTCTGAGTCTGAAGATGACCAAGTTACTGCCTTGCTTGTCCCAGTACTCTGATTTACTGTGGCTATTAAAGTATCATTCCCAAAAATGGTTAATACAGATGAAGTTTTATTTAAACTTATAGATGCATCTCCTTGGCTCACTATAACCATACAAGATGCACTTTTATATCCATCTTCCGTAGTTACTGTAATCATTGCAGTTCCTGAACTTACCGCCATGACTACTCCATTAAACACATTTACTACACTAGTATTAGAAGATGTCCAATTTACAGTTTTATTTGTTGCAGTTATTGGATTTACAGTGGCTATTAAATTATCTACTGCATTAACTTCTAAAAGATCTGTAATTTTATTTAAACTTATTGATGTAACACCAACTACCGGCTCTGCAAATACCTGCACATTAATAGTTTGTAATAAAAAAACCATCATAAAACATATAATAATAATTGAACGTCTTTTTTTCATAATAATTCGCCCCCAGATAATATTAAATTCCATTAATATCTATTTTAACACAAACTATTTCATAGTAAAACATAATTAGTGCTAATTTCCAATATATTATTTAATAAAATGCACCTTGGATACTGTAGGGTATAATGCTTTATCCCAGGCATGATCTTTACTAATTTCATCATCTGTTAAATTAAAATAAGAATGTGATAATATAGGCCTAGATGAAGAAGGATCATCCCAAGTGGTGTCTAGATGATACCAACTTCCATCTATATTCACTAAGTTCCAGGCATGTGATGCTACCTCATTACCGTTGTTTGCAGTACCAGAAACCATTTTCACCTGAATGCCTGCACTCTTTAGCATTCTATAGGCTAATAATGCATAGCCCTCACATACCGCAGAATGGTTTACTAATGCATCATAGGGAGTATACCTAGTTAAAGAGGTATCATATTTAACATTATTTACTATCCAGTCATGTATGGCTAACTCTTTATCTGCAGTTGTCCTAGAATTACTTATCAGTTTAGGCACAATATCATTAATCTGTGCTGTAACAAGATCTTCCTGAGCCTTTGTAGTTCTATATTCTACAGTAAAATTCAAAGTAGTAGTCGTTATATCTTCGTAATTCTCCTCCGTTAATCCGCCCCTTATACTTATCATAGTATAATATTCATAGGGGTTTGTTTTGACGAGTTCATTCAATATTTGATTCGCAGTATCCTTACAATCTTGAAGGCTCCCCTTCCATTTGAAATCAAAAGTTGTTGTTCTATTTTCCATGTTAGAAATTATTTCTGACTTAAGGCTATCATGCAAAGAGATGGTAGGTATGATGTCTACAGTAGGTATAAATGAAATATTAGATTCTACTGTATTTTCAACATCCTGGCTAATTACTCCTGTTCCCCCAAAAATAATAATATGCTTAACATTATGACTCTTTAAGAAACTGATAGAATCACTGGAAATTGAATTTTTATCGGTTAAAAATACTGCCGCATTGTTTTTTGCAGCTAAAGCCGAAGCACATAGTGCATCAGGAAAATTTTCTCCTGAAACTAAATATGCAGTATCGAAATTTAAACTATCTGTAAACTTAGTAAGGACAGCTAAGTTAGTTGCATATCTGTCCTTACCACTAAGTCTTTTACTGCTGGGTAATTCTGAATCTATAGTCGAATTTAGTACACCCATACCTCCTACTATGTAAGAAGCAGGTATGTTTTTCCCTTCAATGAAGTCTGTTATATTTGAGTCTAGGCCACTTTTGGGAGATAGTAAAATAGGCATTGATTTTATTCCTGCCACGGATGCTATTGATAGAGCATCTGGGAAATCTGACCCTGTTGCAATTATAATTCCATTATTAAGGTTAGATAGCTTGGCTACTTGTTTTGAAGTGTCGTATCTATCAACTCCACCAACTCTACTGGTTGTAACACCTAGCGTTTTAAGTTGCTTTTCTATATTAATATTTATAACGCTAGTACCACCAACTATAATTGCCTGTGTAGCTTTAAGTCTTTGTATTTCTCCTATAGTTACCTCGGAAAGTGCCTTGCTATCCGTTAATAAGATAGGAGCATCTTTTGATTTACACAAGGCTGAGGCTGATAAGGCGTCTGGAAAATCTTGACCAGATGCTATTATTACTGTAGTTGCAGTTGACCAACCCTCTTGGCTAATAGCCACAGAGGTTGAGTACCTGTCACTTCCGAATACCCTTATAGCTGAAGTATCTTGTGCTAAAACAATAGAATCTGTATTAATTAACCCACAACTTAGTATCACAATAAAAAAAACAATTTTAATAAAACCTTTATAACTTTTCATGAAATTTACCCCCATCCTAAATTTGAATTGTATCCCTGGATACTTGGAAATTCAAATCTATCATACTTAATATTATATTACTAATCGTGTTCTAATAATAGGTTTATTTCCCAATTTAACTTCCTACTCCTTCTAATTTAAAAACAAAACAGACCTAAAATGAGATTTCCATTTTAGATCTGTTTTATATACTGTTTTAATTTCATAGCAGTCTATCTCATATTTTACATATTACCCCAGGGGTCTGACCCCTTTTTAACTCAGCCTTTTTCTTTTGTATAACTTTATCTATATAGATTCTAAATATATAAAATCCAATCCCGATAGGAATCCATATTGCCGCATAAAGAAGTCCGCTTTTAATATATGGAAGTATTCCTTGATAGTCCGTGCCTTTAATATTTATAGCTCTTAGTGGGTTGATAAAGGCTCCTATTGGCCAGACTAAATTAACTTTCTCAATTAGCCCCGTTGGCATCATAAATGCAGGCCAAACATAGCCGCAAGTAAGAATGGATGGTACAGACAAGAACATGCAAAGCTGCACACAAGGAAGTATCTGCCTAAATATTGCTGCCAAAACAAAACACACTGCGATTATATCAACAATAAATATTAAAAGTAGTATGAGATTGTTTAGTACTGTACCTCTAAGTGGTAAATTATAATATTTACCAATCACATAAAAGCAAGAAGTAAATCCAATTATCGCTAACATTGTCACCATGGTGATTTGTGCAACGAGTCTCCCAATCCATTTGATCCCTGCTTTTGAACGTAATTTTATACCCATCATTTTTCTCTTATCTTCTATCAGCATTGGTGCTAGCACGGATAAGATTGTCTGTTGTATCATTATCCCAATTATACCAAACATCAAATACTTCATATAGCTCATTTGAGGGTCGTACACTGTACGTTGAACGAAATTCATAGAAGTAAGAGTTTTCATAGCTTCATAAGGCACCATTCCCTTTGCCTCTAGAACTTTAAGTTGAACCCCTGCATTAAGTGTATTTAGTATTTCGCTCCCATAAGCAAAAGCATTATTTCCAACTACTAAATTAGTTCCATCTACAACAAATAATGTCTTCGGAGCATCTTGCTCACTTATATTTTTCCCAAAAGATTTTGGTATCACAAGTCCAGCACTAACTTCTTTCCTAAGAATCAATTCCTGCATCTCACTATCCGAATTTGCATACTCAGTAATTTTAAATCCTTGGCTTTCATCAAACTGTTTTATAATTGTCCTAGATGTACTTGAATTATCATGGTCTACAATGACCATAGGTATCTTATTCACGAAGGTATTGCTATATACAGCCCCAAAAACAAATGTAAAAAATACAATCATGGGAACTTGTATAATAATATTTCTCGTCCAATTAAAAACTAATGTGACTTTTTCCTTTTTAGTCATGTCTACATCCCCACCTCTGTACTGTGATTACCTATTGTTAGCTTCTTTTCTTTTCTCTTGTTCCATAAGAATTTTATACCCTTCTTAGCAAAGAATACTACCGCAGAAACTACCCAGATGTATATAATGAATTTTCCGAGCCACATAATATCACTTGCAATATAGCTAATACCAATAGCCTTCATATTTAAATCTCTCATTGGTTCTGCGTAATGTACATAAGGTATCATTAAACCTAGTTTCTGAAAGAACGCTGGTACAGCCATTAGAGGGAATGTAAAGCCTCCGAGTATACTAGTAGGTAACACTAGTATTGCTGCTACCTGAGTAGCTAAAACCTTTTTAGGAATAATTAGACTTGAAATCATTCCCACACTAATCATAGCCGTGGAATACAGCAATGTTAATGCTAACGCCCCTTTCAGGGTACCTAAAAAAGGCACCCCAAAATAATGAACCTGTATCCCTAGAGTAATAATAATCGAAATAGTTCCTAGCACTCCCCAAATGAGTGCTTTGCTAATATGAAAAACAAAATATTTTTCATCACCACGTACACGATCTGCACCTATCATAACCAAACCTACTTGAATAACTGATATAAGCATTCCTGATATATAGAAATTAACATAATTTCTAGTTGGATTATTTAATATTCTATAAGTAAAAAACATAGGTTGAACTGTTTTAATCGATTGACCTGGAAGTATGTTTAGTTTACCCTCCATAACCTGTTTCAAATATCCAGTTTTAATAGTTAACAATATTTCTGTCATTCTAGCCTTCGCTGCACTGATGCTAGACATTTGTGAACCATCATAAAACACAAGAACGTTCTGTCCTTTTCCTTCTAATAGGTTTTGTGAAAATGAGGCTGGTATTATCACTCCCACCATGACTTTTCCTTCTTCTATATACTTCTCTACATCACTATCCTTTTGCGAATAAACAGCAATGTCAAAAATTTCATTGTCTTTTATTTCTTGAATAATTGTTCGGCTAAGAGCTGAATTATCTCTATCTACAATAATTGTTGGTATATTGCTAATTTGTTTGGCTTGCATGCTATAACCAAATAAAAAGCTTAAAGAAATCGGAATACCAAATAGCATTATAAAAAGCATTAATCTCTTTTTAAAGAGCACGACCCAATTCATTACTTTTCTCCAAAAATGTATATTCTTCATAATTATTTCGCAGCTTTCGTAGTAACTTTTTTCTTACCGAAGTCCACTAAAGCAGTCATTCCCGGGTGTAATTCTTTGTCTATTTTAGTAAACTCTACCTTAACACCGTAGGATAAAATATCATACTGCCCATTATCGTTGGTTGCCCTCTTTGTTGCAAAATCTGGTTTTTGATTTATTCTAACAACCTTTCCCGCAAAATTTTCACTTTCATAGGCTATTAATTTAACATTAACCTTTTGCCCAAGGGCAACACTAGAGAGGGTTTTCTCCTCAACTTTCACTTCTATCCAAGGTTTATCTATATTTGAAATTACAATCAATGGCATTCCTGTAGAAACCAGCTCGCCAACCGCTGGATTAATCATCGTTATAACTCCATTTGTTGGTGCTATAATTGTAGTGTCCTTAATATAAGATTGCGCCTCTTGCGCCGCTCCTTGTGCCTTAGCTATTAGACCTTGTGCCGCTTGAACCATAGCATCAGCTTGATTAACTAAGGCATTTGCAGCTACCTTATCTTCCGCTCTTGCCCCAGCCACTGCTTGATCATAAGTCTGTTTAGCTACTTCCATTTGGGTAGCTGCACCTTGCATCTTTACAGAAGTTTCATCATCGGTCTGCTTTGAAACAATTCCTTCTAAAAATAAAGAATGTATCCTATCATAAGAGTCCTTCGCTACCTTATCTTGACTCTGTGCAAATTCATAAGCGGCTTTTGCTTTTGCTATATCTTCTGGCTGAGCACCATTTTGTGCCTTTAATAATTGAGCAGCCGCTGCGGCTTTTGAAGCTTCTGCTGCTTTCTTCTGTCCGGTAGCGGCTGCAATTGCACCCTCTGCTTGAGCTTTTTTAGCCATAAAAGCTTCACTAGCTATTGTCATTAGCACATCACCTTTTTTGACTCTATCCCCTTCAGCTACTTTTATCTTTGTTATATTTCCTGGTACTTTTGTATTTATATTAGTTTCATCAGACTCTATGGCACCTTGAACTATAAAATTCTGTTCTTGTTCTTTAATTAATTTTTCTGCTGCTACTCTTAAGTTAGTAACTGATATAGTTTTAACACCGTAACGAATAAGTGCTGTGCCACCTATAACTATTGTAATAACCAATATAGAAATTATTATTTTTTTCTTTTTACTCATTTTTAAATTACCCCCTAATAAAACATAATAATTAAAACAAACTACTTTTAGGAAAATATATTTGAAGCAAATATTTTTGAATTTTTTCTAAAAGTGAATTGGCAACATTTCTCTCTTCAATAGATAAAAAAGTCATGATTTCAGAAGAGAACTTTTTATATTCAGGCAATACTTCTGCGAGTACTCGCTTGCCTTCCTTGGTTATTATAGTTTTTATACTTCTTCTATCAGTAGGATTGTTAATTCTAATAAAATAACCATAGCTCTCCATTCTATCCACTAAAGAAGTTATATTAGCTTTTGTCACTCTCATTTTATTTCCAAGATCAGATAATGTCAGTCCTTCCTCGCCAGCCAAATATACCACATATAGAGAATAGAATTGTGTTTTAGATAAACCTATTTTCTTATAGTATATTTCAAATACATTATCTATCAAAAAGGTAGTCTTTATAAAATTACCTAGTATTTTCGTAGATACGTCATCAATCCAATCGTAGGCATTTTCTAAATTATCCATTTTGTTCAATAGTAATCACTCTCACTTTATATAGTTTTTAAATTGCTGTGCATGTGCAAAGTACTCTATTTTCGCCTTATTAAGATCAATAGTAGCAGCGTTTAAAATCTCTTGTGCAGAGTCCACACTAAGTTGTACGCTTTGCCCCTGATTTAGTCTTGCCTGCTCTGCCTTAAGAAGCGTCTCTGCTTTATCACAATCTAGTTTTTTAGTTAAAACGATATTATTAGAATTTAATACATTATTGTAATCCGTTCTTATTTGAGATTCTACATTTCTGCTTTCATCTGTCAAATCATATCCTAAGTTTACAATGGTATCCCCTAAAGTTTCGGACCAAGATTTATAGTCCGTATTTGGGGATGCTGCCCTTACAAGTTGATTCGGATCTGTATCATATTCATCTGCAATGCCTTTTTCTTTTTTATCCAGTCTTATTTCTTCATTCATAGCCGTTATGGTATGATATTCTTTTGACATCTTCACTACTACGTCATCTAAATTGTCTACTTTATATTCTTCATATGGAATATCCGTAGTTTTTACAGTTAAAGCTGCATCTACATTTTTACCCATATTAATATTTAGCTTCATTCTTATATTCTCTTTATCATTAACTAACTGCAAAAGTTCGGTCTCTGCATCATTTACATTAACCTGATCATCAATTAAAGTGTACCCCGCTTCTGTTCCTATATCTATTCCCTGTTTTTTATTTTGTAAAACTTTTTTTAGTCTTTCAATTTTACTCTTCTGAAGTTCAATTATTTGATCTTGCAACACATATTGATAATAATACTCTTTAGAGGAGAGGACAACCTCATCCTGATTTTGCTGTTTGTCCCACAGAAGATTATGTAATTCTAGCTCTCTTCTAGGTGGGTTAACATTTAACCTCATCTCTCTTTGATAATCTGTTTCGTCTGCTCTCGTCCCTCTGTCATAATTTGTTTCCTCGTCATATGGGACAACAGCGTTGATCTTTTCAGTGACTATCTTGATTTTTTTATCATATAGACTTAAAGAGGAATTACCACTAGCAACAGCAGCAATAACACTCGTTATATCCATAACTCCTGTACTTTTTTCGGAAACTCCAAATACAGGCATACCAATTGTGCTGAATATTCCTAGTATCGCTAAAGATGAAACTATTAATTTAGCCTTTTTATTCATACTATTCACCTATCCCTTCCATTACATATTTAGTACCTATTTTACAGTTTGCTTCAAGAGCATACAGTGCATTATTATAATCTCTTAATGCTTTGTTATTATCCATTTGCGCTTTGTTTTTTCCAAGTTCTACTAGCCAAAGCATGGACAAAGGCTGCATTCCTGTTTCATAGCTAGTATTAATTACATTATATTGATTATTAGCTTGTTCGACCTTTTGAGAACTTAATTTCAACGCCGATTGTTTTTGTTTTACATCCAAGTAATCACTTTGTATTTCTATTTCTATTTGTTTACTTGTTTGCTCTTCCTCTAATTTAGCCTGTTCTATTTCCTGCTCTGCCTCTATATACTCCACATCTTCTTTATTAAAGTATCCTTGTAAATCATCGAAGATTTCTTGTTTTTCAGCTATAGTTATTTTAGCATCCAAAATTTCCGCTCTGTTTTTCATAGCACTAGTTAAATATTCATCATAAGTAAGTGCATCCTTTGTTTCTATTTTTTTATCTATAAAATTATAATTATCCTTTAAATTCACACCTAAAGATTTATTTAGCTGAGTTTTACCATTTTCAACATCTCTTTGTAGATTATCTAAATTCAATTTAGACTTTTGAAGCTCCATTTGGGCCAAATTCTTCTCCATTTCAGAAGCAACACCCACTTCATATTTTTCAACTAGCTGTCCATAATCCTTGACTTGCTTATCATAAAGCTGCTTTGTGAGATTATAACCATCTTCTGCATATAGTATAGTATCATAACCTTGTTTAACCAATACATCCGTAGCACTTTGTATTACTTCACGTTGTAAATTTGTTTTATCCATCATATCTTGAGCAATATACCAGGGTATATTTTTTAGATATACAAATGTAGCGTATGTCTTTGCAGGAGATAAGACTTTAGGTTTGTCACCGCCAGTAGTAGGGTCAAACTCGGTAAGTCCTACCAACGATAGCTTATTACCGGCTTTCTTTAACTCAGCTATCTGTGAATCTGCTTTTGCTAACAACCCTTGTGCTTGAACTTTAGTTAAATGATTTGTATTTGTATCGCTATTTACTATTGCTGCTATGGTACCATTACGAGTTTCCTCATCTGGTATTTGTTCAGCATGGTTAAATAATCCTATAAGTGTAACTAAACCTTTATAATTAGCTATACTTTCTGCACTATATGCCATTTGATAAGCGGACTTATACTGTTCAAGACTGTATTTCAAACTCACTACCTCAGTACTAATTTCTTTATACTTATCGTAATTTCTCTTTATGGTTACGAGTCCTCTATCCACTTTAAGCAACTTAGTGCTATTTTTAAGTGCTGTATCTACAGCCTGCTGCTTGCCCATATCCTGAGTTACACTTGCATCATCTGCTTTAACTTTAGCAGAGGTACCTATAGCAAAAATACATAATAAAACTAATGCACGACTTATATTTTTAAACATATTTTTCTTTTTCACTGTGGCTTTTCACCTCTCTTAATTATTTTAGTACACATATATACTATAAATGTATATATGATATAATATCATACGAGTAAAATGTTGTCAACATTAGCAATGTAATCTTTTCATGTGATTTTTCTTACAAAAATAAGCCACCATCCCTTTCGGGGTGATGACTTATCACTTGTTTACTTTACATGTTTTATATTGAGGTTAGGTCCCTTTACCCTAATGAATGTTTCCCGTTATATAAATGTCGTATCCAACAAATCCGATTGAAACTGAATTGTCCCCTTTAGTATATATTGTCACTTGCTTTCCATTAACTATATTTGTTTCAGAAAGTTTAAAGCCACTATCTACTAACGATTTAGAAAAAGACATGACAAAATTATTTAGTACTGATGACATTGAATAGTAATAGGTTATATATTCAGCATCCTCTGCTACTGAAACTTTGTAATAATTTGCATTTACAGGTACAGGTACATCCGAAAGTAAAGGAAAATAACTTGTTGTAACAGGTGTAGTTGATGCTGCTAATTGAGCTAAGGTTGTAGTTGTCGTTGTTGATATATTGATTAATGGCTTGACTTCATTTATAGGAATAGCATAGTTGTATCCACTTGACGCAACTGCTTCTAAATAGGTGATTCCAACTACTTGTCCACTCATATTAAACAGACCACCACCAGAACTACCTTTATCTATAGTAGCACTTATTTGAATATCTTTACCAACTCTACTATTGTTTCTATTTAAACCACTAACAATTCCAGTAGCAACGGTGTTTTGGATTCCTGCGGGACTTCCTATAGTAACTATTGAGTCCCCTAATTGTAGGGTATCTGAATCCCCTAGTCCAACTTTAGGCAGATTACTTGCATTTTTTAATGTTAGAATTGCTAGATCCTTTTCTTTGCTATAGCCTAAAATTTCATCAACCTCATACTTTGTTCCATCTTCAAGTACAACGTCAACAAAATAAGCCCCATTTATAACATTATAATTAGTTACAACTTTACCATCTGAGGTTATTATACACCCACTTCCAGTGGCAAAAACATTATTATTCTTGTCTTTTGCTTCTAGTTTAACAATAGCATTAACATTTTTAGCAATATCAGTTACGCTTAAATCAGTATTTGTAGTTGTATCTATTAAATTGTTAATAGTGTCCTCAGTTACAACCCCAGTACCACCTAATATTTTAAGATTATTCAAGGCAATAGAATTTTCACTAAAATAGTTTTTTTCAGAACTACAATCATTTCCCACTAAAAACATAGCATTAGAGTTTTTACCTGCCAAAATAGAACCAGTTAAACCATCTGGAAAATTCTCACCTGATGTCATGTATACTGTATTAAAATCTAAATCACTTTTAAATCTATCAATGACAGCTAAATTCCTTTGGTATTTATCCCCTCCGCTTATTTCTTCAACATTCGTAAGTGTGGATAAAGTGCTCTCGTCTAATGAAGAACCCGCACCGACAACATAGGTTTTAGTTATATTGTGGCTATTAATGTAAGACTTCACCACTCTTGGAATTACATTATGTCCAATTAGTATTATGGGCATGTTTCTTTTTACAGCTATTGGTGAAATAGATAAAGCATCCGGGAAATCCTCACCAGTCACAATAAAGATCTCGCTAACATTATCTAGTTGCTCCGCTACCTTAATGGCAGTCTCATATCTATCTGCACCAGCGAATCTTGTAGTCCTTATTCCCATTAATTTTATTTTGTTTTCAACTGTGGTTGAAATAACACCAGTGCCACCAATAATTAAAATATTTTTTGCTTTTAATCCCTTTATGGCATTAATTGTTTCTGTAGGAATCCCATCTTTTTGTGTTAGCATAATGGGTGCATTATATTTTTTCGCTAGTGGAGCTGCACTTAAAGCATCAGGAAAATTTGCGCCACTAGTAAGTATAACGTAATCAGATTGTTGCCATCCATCTAGTGCAACGGCCGCTGAGGTTGCATACCTATTTAAGCCAGATAATCTGGTAATTTTAGTTGCAGCTTCAACCTTTACAGATATAAACGATAGCAACGTAAATATCAATAAGATAGAGAAAATTTTATTTTGAGTTTTTAACATTTGATGATCCCCCTTTTGGATATATACTACTAATATTCATAATTATGTTCATTTTTACTCTATCTTTATTTTATCAGAAAATTATATTTTATTCTATACTAATTATTAATATCTATATAGTAAAAGATGACGTAAAGCATATAGAGAAGAAGGTATATTACCCTTTACCTAATTTACAACCAGTTTTATACTTATGCCTTTTTCATTTAAATTAATAGTACTAGTATTACTTACACTAAAGGTTTTTATCTCTCCTGCACTTATGGCACTGTCTTTTATTAGAACTTCTTCCTTATCTCCTTTTACAAAATATACAGATACTTTACCACTTTCTTTTGCTTTTACATCGACTTGTGCCTTGTATATATTTCCATTTAGTTCATATTTTTCTGCATCTATAGTTACTAGCTTTGACTTCTTTACAAAGTTTGTAATTGTAGAATCCTTAGGTTGTTGTCCCTTATATGGAATAACTTCTAATCTGTAATTGCCTTCTGGTACTATATTCCCTGATACATCTTCACCATTCCAGGTGTATATATTGAGTCCTAAAGAACCTTGATTGTTTGACATTTCCTTAATAATTGTGTCATTTTCATCTTTTATTTCCAAGTCATATCTACCACTTCCAGTAAAGTTCATTCGAAAGTCTACAGTATCTTGTACTTCTGTCTCTAAATTTTCTACCCCTACTTTACTTAAGTCAATTTCTGCTGATACTACATTAGAAGAAGATATACTATTAAAGGCTTGAAAATATCTCTTCACATAAGTTTGTGTTTGCAATTTTTCTATGTATTCTCCGCTATATACAATAGAAATAATATTAAGATTCTCATCTAAAACCTTATATCCGCTAGCATTTGTTACGTTTCCCCAAGTAAACTTTAAAGTATCTTCTGATACTAAATTTGGAGTTACCGTCCCCATTTCATCTACAATCTCACCATTTACAAGATCAGTAAAAACAAACCCTTGGAGTGCCGCTTTTGCAAAAGCCTCATAGGTCATATAGGTATATCCTTGTTGTCCCCAATTCGTTCCATAGGAATTAATGATTTTAAAAGCACCATAACCCTCTGGAGTCACTAAATTATCTTCATAACCTACTACTACAACTGCATGTCCTCCTAATATATAATTCTCTGTGGTAACTATACTAGTCCCATCTGACCTAATAAGAGGATACATCCACTTAAACCCCACATTCATACCTACTATTGGTAAATCTCCTGTATTCAAATACTCTTTTGTCTTTTGTACTATATAATCTGAAGAATCATTATTGGTATAGAGCACATACCAATCTCTTATTTTGTTTGGTCCGGATTTTTGAATCACTTCACTGCTTGGTTGTGTTAAGTAATCCTTTGCTACATATGGAAAGTCATAGAGCGTAGCAGCTCCTTCATTTTTCAATAAATTTCCTGCATCATTCAGAGTTGCCCCTTCATCAACACCGCCATTAATTTGATTATATATAAAACTAGTACTAAAAATATGTCTTGCATTACTTCCTACACCCCAGCCAATATCTTTTGCCTGCTGAAAAGTTCTAAGATAATATCCTGCCGCCCACGCAACACAACTATTTTCCTGTTGATTTCCTATAGGTGGAAAATAGCCTAAATTAGAATAGTCTAACTTTGAAGGAAGTTGATTTAAATTAAGTCCATTGGCTTGTAATTTATCCTCTAAAGCTTTTTCCACAGCATGATTTGTACTTAGTTTCTCTTCACCTTTTAACCCTGTATATTTAACTTGTGCTACATTACTTTCTAATTCCACCCAATTACCATCTATGTTTTCCAATATTTTTCTGTAATATATTTCTTTGATTTTAGTGAATACTTCTACTTTGTCTGAAGATAAATCCCTTTTATCTAATAAGACTTCTCCATCTTTAAGAGAATATAAATCCTGCGCCCCTGCCAATACAACTTGATTGATTGACAAGATTTCTTCACTTTTAGTTGCATATATTTTACTTCCATATGAATTCAAAGTGTTTAAACAGAATAAGATTGTAAATATAATCATTGCATTTTTCATCACTTTTTTCATTACTTCTAACTCCTTAATAAGTATTATATACCCATGCTAATTCGCCTTTGTGTTGAGTTGGATTGTCAACACTTTATTGTACAAATTTTATTTGGTCATGTTTGCTAGGCGATATTCTACTGGTGTCATATAATTTAGAGCACTATGAATACGCTTATTGTTATACCATAGTACATAACTTCGTAAATCTTTTTTTAGCTCTTCCAAACTTTTAAAAATC
>NZ_JBNMNU010000078.1:0-19557 GCF_051278035.1 Clostridium sp. | reverse complement strand
AGAGCTAAAAGAACAAAAGACGAAAGACGAAAACACGTAGAGGCGTATTATGAAACCTTGGATTAGTGTTTTTAGCAAGGGGTTATGGTTATATTATTTATCAAAGGATATTATTTTAAATAATTGGCTAGCTAATTTAAGAAGTTTTTTAGAAAGCAGGGCTCTGGAGCTCGCAACATCACTTAACAAAATGTCGGCAACACGAAACGTTAGGTGAAATTGTCAACTGTGTAGTTAAAATAAGAAAATGATTGAACTAGGGGAGGGCTTTATGAAGAAGACATTTAGTGTTTTATTTGGAATATTAGTAATTGTGTGTATTTCCGCGGTCGTTTTGGCTAATAGAAGTAGTTCACCTTTTGATCCAGTATACGATTTTAGAAAGGATATAGTTAAGAACCATGAACCTCTCAAAATTCAAGAAATGGATAAGATAGCAATGATATATTCAGTAGGTAAAGCTAATAACAGTGCAGATAATATGTATTTTGTAGACATGGTTGAAAAATCTCTTGTTGGTTATAAATGGTTAGGAGGTGGAGGACATATTAATAGAGATATTGGTAGAGATAAAGAATTTGTTTTTTCAGCACAATTATTAAATGAAGAGCAAAATATAAATCCTACAATAATTGGAGTTTCCATAGATGAAGAAATCAAAAACATTAGCGTCCAAACTCAAGGAGAATCTAATAAAGCAAGCATATATGAAAGAGAACAAGAAGGTGAAAATTTTTATTATATCCCACTTAGTGATAATGTTGCTAATAATATGGTTTTTGTTTTTGAAATTACCTACAAAGATAATGTGAAAGTTGAGTATTTAGTTTCAGAAATATCTGAGTTTCAGGACGGAAAACAGATATACTTCTATAATGAGTAACAATAGTACGATTCTAATTGATTCATTTATATAATAATATTTATGCTAGTGAAAGATGTCCGTTGTCAACATCACCTAACAAAATTTTTCCGTTCGCTACGCACATTCCTTCACCGGGTGCTAGCACCGCCAGGGAGAAGGTCTCTGAGGGTCCGGTTCAGAAACGTCGGCAACACGAAACGTTATACGGAATTTAGAACAAAAATAGTGACTTCTCATAAGTTATTTGTTTTGATTTGATTAAGACGTAGTTGTATAAAATACGTCATAGACGAATGTGCGATTTGATATATATTTTACATGAAACTTGTAAGATGGGGTGTTGAAATGATAAAACTTGATTTACTTGAAAAAGAAGATTTGAAAAAAATTGTAGAATGGAATGTCAATAAATCTGCTGATGATTTATTACAATGGGCTGGACCGATGTATAATTATCCTTTAACACTTGCACAAGTTGAAAATTACTTTTTCAATGAAGTGAAAAAGGACAATTCTAATATTTTTGTTTATAAAATACGACTTATTAATACAGGTCAAATTATCGGAACTGTTGAATTGCGAGAAATAGATACAAACAATAAAATTGGTAAGATATGTAGATTTCTAATTGCTGAAAGAAATAATAGAGGAAAAGGCATAGGAACAAAAGTATTAGTAGAGGCAATAAGAATTGGATTTGAAGATATCAAATTTCAAAAGATAACACTTGGAGTATTTGACTTTAATCACAGTGCTATTAAATGCTATGAAAATGTGGGATTTACCAAAGAAAAATTCTTAGAGAATGTAAGAAAATCATCAATAGGTTATTGGAATATATATGAAATGGGGATTTCAAAAGTTAAATGGGAAATGAAAAATAAGTAAGTCGAACTCTTCAAATTAGCGTCACCACTATTATTATGTAGTATAAATCATAATCAAGGATAACTAGAGTAGGTCTTGCTCAAAGTGTAGTGCCTAAAACTCCGTATAACAAAATGTTGCCGTTCGCCTTGGCTGGATAGTGTTTTGAATTGAACAAGTAGTGTGCTAAGGTAAACTTTTTGACCTAAGATAATCTTGTAACCTTCGCCAAGGCACATTCCTGAATCAAGCCCGTCGGGCTAAGATTCAGGAACGTCGGCAACAAGAAACGTTATAGGAAATGGAAATGCCGGGGCTGTTCTTTGGAGCCTCCGTATTTTGGTTAGCAGCATCCAAACTTAGTGATTATTACATCATGGTAATATATCGTGCAGTATTAAATTTATTTTAGGGGGCTATTATTATGAAAAAAAAACATATTTACTATCTTATCTTTAATAATTATTTTACTAGTAGGAGGATGCACATTTACCAGAAAACCCACTTTAAAAGGTTCTTATCAGACTGAAAAAGATGTGAATGGATATTTTATTGTTATATCTATTCAACAACAAGAAAATAGTTTTGTTGAATATATTGATAATAGGGAAGTTGATAGGGGGAACTATGAAGTATCCAAAAACAATGTATATAAAATGAAAGGTGATAAGCAAAACTTTGAAATTACATTAAATGACGATAACTCTTTTGAAATAATAGTTGAAAAACTAAATGATGGAAAATCAATTCAAATGGAGAATATTGACGATGATATTCCAATTTATTTTTCAACAAAATTTGACGATGTAGATAAATATAGATCTTTATTAGATTGATAAAATAGGTTTAATCTCAGAAGCCAAAGAGAGTCGCCACTTCCTATAACAAAAAACTCCCGTTCGTTTTGGCATGAAAAGACTGCCCAAACACGTTCTATTGCCAAGCGGAGTCACGCTATGGCTCAAGAACGTCGGGAGTTAGGAACGTTATACGAAATTTAGAACGAAAAAGCGATTATTCATAAGTTAAGGGGGGATTTTTGTGTTAAAGTCTGGATTAAGATTATTATTTGGTACATTTACACAACTAATTGCTGTGATTATTTCATATCAATTTTACTTTAAATATGCTGCAAGTAATGGAGGTATAGGTGGAAATCCAATAAGTATTATTCACCCGTTGATATGGATTATTGTAGTTTTTGAATTAATTATTTCATTTTATATTTTAACAATTGGCATAAAAGATAAAACCAAATCATCAAATAAACTTTAGTACGCATCTTTCATTTAGTACGTACTAAATCTAAGGATACCTGGAGTAGGTATTGCTCAAAGTGTAGTGCCAGAACTCCGTATAACAAAATGTTGTCGTCCGCCTTGGCTGGATAGTGTTTTGAATTGGACAAGTAGTGTGCTAAGGTAAACTTTTTGACCTAAGATAATCTTGTAGCCTTCACCAAGGCACATTCCTTCACCAAGCCCGTCGGGCTAAGGTTCAGGAACGTCGGCAACACGAAGCGTTATACGGATTTTTGCAGTAAGCGAGTGCTAAATTATAATTTATTTGAACTTTTTTTATTATGGGATTATTGTAAATTATAAGGGGGATAAGGATGATAAATATATTATTAAGTCAGTATAATTTTCATGAAAAATGGTGCAGAGATGCAATATTAAAATATATTAATTCTAATGATAAAGTGGTGGTTATTCCATTTGCTTTCAGTGAAAAATGGATAAGTGATAGCGCTGAGTGGCAGAGTGCGTATAGTAAAATTCATGGTAAGTATTACAAAGAAATAGTTGAACCATTTATAGATTTAGATATTAGTGAGAATAATATTACCTGGCTTAATTTTTTTGAAGACACTGATGAAGAGATGAAAAGAATAATAGAAAATAGTGATATTGTATTTTTAACAGGCGGTCTTCCAGAAATGGCGATTCAGCGTATCTTAAATAAGGGATTACTCAATAGCATTGATGATAGCAAAATAATTATAGGGGCAAGTGCAGGTGCTTTAATGCAATTTGACAATTATTTTGTATCACCAGATGAAGATTATCCGCGATTTATGTATTCCAAAGGATTAGGATTGATAAAGAAGGATTTTTACATTGAGGTTCATTATGAAGAAAGTGATATACAAAATAACTGTATTAAAAAAGTATTAAAAGATAAAACAGATACAGTTTATGCGATTAAAAATGCTGGAGGAATAATTATAGATAATAATAAGGTGAATTTGCCAGGACATATAATTACCTTTACTAAATAAATTATTTGCAATATCACTAGTACGAACTAATTTTAAGGGAACTATAGTATGATTTGCTCAAAGTGTAGTGGCTAAAACTCCGTATAACAAAATGTTGCCGTTCGCCTTGGCTAGAGAGTCCTTTAGGGAGGACAAGCTAAACAGGATGTAATGTTTCAAACTAAGAAAATCAAAAAATGCCGCCAAGGCCCATTCCTGAATTAAGCCCGGAGGGCTAAGATTCAGAAACGTCGGCAACACGAAACATTAGTTGAAATCCTATTGAAAAACGGTAATTTATAATAAAAAGGGGGAATTACAGAACAATAGAAAATATGAAAAATATTTATCCAAATGATTTATACATGGAGGTATGTTAACAATGCTAAGTTACCGTAAATTTGATAAAGAAAGTGATTATAATATTATGCGCCGTATAGTTCAGCAGAATTGTCTGCAAATAGGACATTTATATCCACAACTACATGTAGGAAATCTGGATTTTGACAGATTCGCTTGCGAAGAAAGTCCACATATATCGTATAAGAAAAATTGGATTGTGTCTGACAGTAACACTGAAATAGGTTTTATTACAGCCGAGGAAGAATATTTTTTCATCACCGTTCTTTCAGAGTTCAAACATCTTACACAGGATATAATGAATTATATAGAACATAACTGTTATACAAAGGGAGCTACCATCACAACGGAGATTAATAGTGTGGACAAGGTGTTAAGTGGTATTTTGGAAGAAAGAGGGTATGTCCAAATCGATGGTTTTGGTTATGCTGGTATGTGTGATTTATCTAAAATGGCAACATGCTCGTCATTGCCAGATGGATTTAGCATCCGTATATCGCAGAATAGGGATGTAGAAAGACGTGTAGAACTATTTGAAATTCCTACTGGGGGAGTAGGCACAACCTCAGAAAGATATGAACGTATGATGAATTCTCCTTCATATTGTGATGCAATAGATTTGGTAGTTGAAACGGATAATGCAGAGATAATTGCGTATTGTACAATATGGAACGATCCTGTCAGTAAGATAGCAATATTAGAACCTGTTGCCTGCGTGGAGGAATATCGCCGAAAGGGCATTATGAAAAGTACTTTGTTATACGGAATGAACATATCGAAAGAACATGGAATTAAATATATATATGTTGGTACAGGAGGTGAAAACATTGCTTCACAGAAGCTGTATAAGAGTGTTGGTTTTTTAGAAAGAGGAAAATACTGTGAATGGCAGAAGACGATATAATTTTTTAACTAGATTAACGGACTTCGACTAACAATATATGACCGCAAGGGCTACGCCACATGACGCAGGCTAAGGAAAGAGTTACCTAAGGCTCTGTCACGTCGATCATACGAAACGTTATACGGAATTTAGAAAAAATAAGTTTATTAACGATGAAACGTTAGATGTTAAGATTGATTTAATTATGGATAAAGAGAAGGCTGTATATATTGGTTATTGCATCAATTCAATAAATAAGGACTTAATCGCAGAAATTGAATCTCTTTTTATCGAGAAAAATTATCGCAAGTATGGATTAGGAGACAAACTAATGAATAGGTCATTAGAATGGTTGAATAGTAATCAAGTAAAAATAAAAATAATAGAAGTAGCGGAAGGTAACGAAAATGTATTGAAATTTTATAAAAAATATGGATTTTACAAAAAAAGTAACAATTTTAGAGCATATAAATGAATAGGTTTTATTGCACAATTTTTGTAAATAGTGTAATTGTAATTCTGAGATATTGAACAATTATTAGATATTGTGTTTACAAACGTATTTATAAATAGATGGAGGAAGTTGTAGTTATGGATTTTATTATTGAATTTATATTTGAATTGTTTAAGAGTAAAAAAGCTAAGGACACTGAAGAGAACGATTCCATTAATATCCTTAATTTTTTATTGATATTTTTTAGTATCTTCGTTGCCTTTCTTTGGGTGTGCAGCAAGTTAGGCTTATTCGGATAATTCATATATTGCACAACAATTATTATATAGTAAGAATCATATTCTAGGATACCTGGAGTAGGTCTTGCTCAAAGTGTAGTGGCTAAACTACGTATAACAAAATGTTGTCGTCAGCCTTGGCTGGAGGAATATTTTTATGTAGTATTGTGTAAATTCATGGGTTATAATCTATATATAGGTTATCGTCCTGCCACCGCCAAGGCACATTCCTTCACCAAGCCCGTCGGGCTAAGGTTCAGGAACGTCGGCAACAAGAAACGTTATGTGACATTTCAGGTCTATCTGAAATTTTCTTAACAGTTAGTGATTTTTAGCAAGGAGGATTTGATTTTATGGAAAAGGAAGAATATTACCCAAGTATTAATGGCGCCATTGGATTACTCGCAGTATATGTGCTGGTGTGTCCCATAATTCCATTTTTATTATTATTTATAACATCCAAATTAATAGGATTCTCCATTGATAATCCATTAATATACTCAATTGAAACTACTAGTAGCTTTTTTTTACTGGTTTTATGGATTAATAGAAAACACAGCATTAATTTTAAAAGTTTATTTTCTTTAGATAAAGTTTCTATTAGATATATACTGCCAATATGCTTTAGTATATTGGGTTTAAATATAATATTAAGCGAAATAAATAACATTCAAATAATATTTCTACCGCTTACTGATTTTTGGAAGAACGCATTTGAGGGTTTCTCAAACGACTTTATAGGAACTTCAATAGTAGCTCCTATTATAGAAGAAGTTTTAGTTAGAGGTATTATACTAAGAGGTCTTTTGATGAAATATTCAGTAAAAAAATCAATCATAGTTTCGGCACTATTATTTGCGATAATTCATATGAACCCATGGCAGTTTCTAGGCGCTTTTTTAGGGGGGATTATATTGGGTTGGTTGTATGTAAAAACACGTTCTATAGTACCTTGTATTTTAGGACATGCTTTGAATAATTCTTTGGAATTTATTATAACATTGATAGGATTAAATATACCTGGATTCAGTAATAGTACCAATGTTATAGAACACCAACCTATTTGGTTTGATTTACTAGGGGTTATTTTCTTAGTAACTGGGGTTATGTGGTTAACTAAATTGTTTAATAAGCAACGGCTCAGCTTTATAAGCAAAGTTTCGAGTGTTGGAGAAAGTGATTTTTAATTTTTGTAGATTGCAAGTTACTACGTAATGTTCTTATATATTCAAGTGAATAATGAATAGATTGAAAAGAGTTATTTTATGGTTGCATTGTACCAAGCATAGCATTTCTCATCCATAACTATGCCAGAATACGCACTAAAAGAAAGTGGAAATCTATGAGAAAAGGATTAATGAATGTTATGGTTATATGTTTCATTATATCTAATAGTAATAGCAATAAAGAATAATATAAGTTTTTAGCTATTCCAATATATAGGATAAATCACATTGGTATTTAATTATGAACAAAATTTAAGTGTTGAAAGATGAAAAATGGCCTATAAAGGTTATTTACTTCTAATCTTTACTATTATGTTATATAATGGTAGCGTGATTAGAAAGGAGTGTTTACCGATGTTTAAAATAATTAGAGAAAAATTGTATTTATTAGGCTACACTATAATTATTTATAGCATCTGTCAATTTGGATATATTTGTTTCAATTTTGCACATGCTATTTTAAATAATAAAGAACGTACAATTATAGATTCAAACAGTATAACGACTATTGGTAAAATGCACTTTAACTATACAAATATATTTTTTGTGATTTCTTTGTGTCTTATTTATAGTATCGCGCTTATTTTGTTAGGTGTTTTTATAATAAAAAAACGAAATAAGACTAGGATAAACAACACCATTTAACAAAGGATTCTATAAGAATCAGACATGCTAAAAAGAATAATTCATAAAGGAAAATGTATTAATTAAATTTTGTAATATTAACTTGGAATATTATTACAGAAGCAGGGAGAAGATTGAATCCACATAGCAGCGGAAATGCGGCATCGTTCTAAAGCTTGTTTCAGATATTGAGCAAGGTTAGTGACTATCATCATTTAGTATATACTTATGGTGATAGTTTTTATCGTCTCAACATCTGAATCCAAACCAATTCATATAGTGAAGTAAATAATGAATAGATTAGAATGCATCCCTAAGAAAATTTCTTCATTGTTCGAATTTGGAAATTATCAATTGTTATTTATTAACCGATGTTGTAATTCTTAACTAAAAAATAATTAATTGGTTATAGTTTTAGATTTTTATATGAATTTTTCAAATGTGGAGGAATTGAAAAACTCTTTATATGCTCAAATTCTTCAACTTTAGTTTCAATTGGACTTACTCTAATAGTAATGTTATCAATCCCTATGGAATTATGTGCACCAACGAATGGCTTAATTTGAATTTTTATTAAAAATGAGAACGAGCGATAACTTGGTCTTTCTATTTTCAAAAACTCAATATTAAATAAGTCATATTGTAATAGTTGACCATAGTTTTTCTCTACTTCGTTAGTAATATAAGGTTCAATAAGTGTAACTAGTATATCTTTATATAGCTCTTCTACCGATCCTTCAGGAGGAGTATATGTATAGGGTAGTCCTTGTTTAGCATCTTTAAATGGTCCAGCCACGATTACACTAGTTGGAAAATATATCAAGGAAAACATCAGACAACAGACAACTAGAATTTTTTTCATTAATAAATGCCTCCTAAAAATAAAATAATTAATATTATCATTCCCAATTATATATTTTGAATGTGCTGATTTATTATATTTTATATAAAGTAATAAAAGGTTCAAATATTTATGATGCCTATAATTACATAAACTCTGACACAAAAGTAGAGGAAATAAACAAAATCCTACATAAGAAAAGTAAAAACATAGTAACCACTCTTGAATTTTGGTATTATCCCTATGGTTATGTGGGCATTTGGTATAACGAAGATGGAGAACCAAGAGTCCGTAATAAAGTAGTTAGTTTTAAGACACCCTACATGATTAAAATCGATGAAAGAGATTTATATTCTGTATTTGATTGTATTTCTCTTGAACAGATAAATAGTATACTTGGAGACTCTGTAGCAGGACTAGGAACATCCTATAACGACGACGGAAAAATTACTGGTTATAATTATAGTTGGGGAATAAAAACAGCCTTTTCAGGTAAGGTTGTTAAAGATATGGAAAAAAGATATTATAAATATGTTAGCTTTCCTTATTTTTTTTACGATTATAATAAAGTTAAAAGAAAGTATCGTTTAACTGTGTCAATAAAATTGAAAATTTTTCATTAGTTTATTATGAAAAGCTACCCCGATAATGCTGTAGGAATTATGCGGATTTAATTACAGGTTTAAAAAATCTGAAAAGTTGAAACTATTAGATAACAAAGAAATTATTACCTTATATTATAGTATTCTTAAATCCGAATATCTTAATAAATTTGCTCTAAAATAATTATGACTTATAATTTATATATAGGTTTGTACTCAACCTAACGCCAAGGCACACTTCTCATAAGTTAGTAGATATAATTTGTTAGGACGTAGGTGTGAAATTTTATGAAGGAAACACTATTTATATAATGCGTGGATAAATCCGAATTGTTGGGAGCGATGTACATGAACATTTTAGTAAGTGCCTGTGTAGTAGGACAAAACTGCAAATATAATGGCGGAAATAATTTGAATAGCAGTGTAGTTGAATTCATACAAAGACATAATGTGATTAAAATATGTCCTGAACTGCTGACAGGTATGAAATGCCCAAGGCCATGTGCTGAGATAGTAAACGGAATTGTAATGTCTGAGAATGGTGAGAATGTAGATGCAGAATATCGCAAAGGGGTAGAACTTGCAATGGAAAAAATTAAGGGACAAAAGATAGATTTAGCAATATTACAGTCAAGAAGTCCTACTTGTGGCGTAAATACTATCTATGATGGGTCTTTTGGTGGTACTTTAATTGAGGGACATGGTTTATTTACTGAAGCTATCATTGAAAAAGGTATTATGGTATTAGACTCCCAAAATTTTTAAGTAGCCTAAAATTTAGTATAACAATATGTTGCCGTTCGCTTAAGATTATTTGGATTAAGGTTTAATTGTGACCAATTATTAAAAAGAGTGTTATAAATATGAATAAAACTTTACTGAAATGGTTTATTATCCTAATATTTTGTTTTGTAGTATCAACATTTTTATATGAAATAGCACATGGGTTAAGTTCTTTTGCAGCGGGAAATCATGTTAGTACAGGTTTTAACAAAGTTGGACAACCATATAAAAAACCACATGATTTAGATTTCAGAAAGGGTCTTGAAAACGATGAAAACCCTTGGGATATGGGACCAACTACAACATTAATTCTAGCAGTAGGATTTACTTTAGCATTAGTAAAATCAAAGAATAAAAACCAAGTTATTATTATGATAATTGGAGCATTTGCATTATGCAATTCATTAGTTAGGCTTATACCAATGGTACATTCATATTTAGGCTTGATTACTAAAGGTAGTTTTTATTTGGAGGATGAAGTAGGTACAGGCATATTGTGGTATAAGTTGTATGGTTTAGAAATAATGAAGTATATACCATCTTTGATATCAATAGTAGTATCATTATTCTGTTTGCACTTTGTAATAAAAACATTGCAAATAAAATTACCGGACTTATTTTCAAAACGTGTTTATTTTACAATGATAGTAATATTTGCTTATATAATATCGTTTAGTATTGAGAGTGGTTTAGATAACATAATAAGAATAAATTGGGTATAGATAGATGTATGCATTAAGATTTTTCTTGAAAACTTTACGTTATCCGCGCCATGCAGAGTGGCTAGAGATATAAAGGACATATGTTCAAGGGATTAAATTGAAATATATTTATCAGAGGAGAGATTTTATGAAAGAGTATTTTTTAAACAAAAGTAATTGTATGATTCGCTATAATGATTTTCCAGGTGATGAAATACCGGTTATATTTATTCATGGACTTGGTTGTGCTGGATCGTTTGATTATCCCCAAGTTGCTACACAACAAGCTTTAAAGAAACATCGTTGCATCTTAATAGACCTTTTGGGTTCAGGGTACAGTGACAAGCCTGATAATTTTGGTTATACAGTTAAAGATCACGCAGAATATTTAGTAGAATTTATTGATTTTTTGAAAATAGATTCATTTATCTTATTTGGTCATAGCTTAGGAGGTGCAGTTGCACTATCTTTGGCAGACATGTGCAAAGAGAAAATTTCTAAGATTGTACTAAGTGAATCCAATCTAGATAAAAGTGGTGAGGGTTCAACAAGTAAGTATATTTCTAATTTTGATATGCAGGAATTCGTTGATAATGGATTTAATAGATTGGTTCAGAATAGCAAAACAAGTGGAAATGAGATGTGGGCAGCATCATTATCTATTGGGTCACCTAAGGCTACATATTTGATATCGAAATCTGCATCAGAAGGGGGGAATCCATCATGGAGAGAAATATTATATTCACTTGAATGTCCTAAAACATTTATTTTCGGAGAGAACTCGTTGCCTGATCCAGATATGCAGGTGCTCTCTGATCATGGTATTAAAATTGAAATTGTAGAGAAAGCTGGTCACTCTATGGCCTGGGAGAATCCAAAAGGATTAGCAGAAGCAATTACAAAAGGTATATAAATAAATTGAGAGAGGAGGAGTTAATATCGGTAAAAAAATTAAAGGAATTATGTCTATCTTTTTTTTATCAATTTCACTTTATATGATGGCAACAACAAGATATACACATGCATTAGGAGATTATGTTCTTGAATTTATTGGTTTGAAGTCATGGACGGGGGAGTATAGTGGCGCACATTTAACTGTTTTTTACTTTAGCGCACTAGCAATTTTAGGATTGTTTCTAGTTAGAAAATATGCTAAGGATGAATTGGGTATAAGAACAAGAAATTTACTGTTTTCAGTCATAGCATTTATTACAATATTCTCTTTTGTAACGAATATTACGGTCATAAATGTAAAGAAATACTCCGATGGCTTGTTGTCAGTAGGTTTCAACTCTAAGAGTAGTAGAATGGAATATGAATCAGAATTAATGGAATACGTAAAATTTAATGCGAAAATCGAGATGAAAAACTATGGAAATGAGAGTAAAGAATTCTATCTAGCAATCGACAATCCATTTTATAGAGAAGAAGGAACTGAGCACATTGATATTTTTACTAAGTATGGGAATAAAGCTACTTTTAAATTGAATGGTAATGAAACTAAAACTTTCGAAATTAACTTAGATGAATATATGATAAAAGGCGGAAGTCCTTCATTAAACGTTGGTGGTGGCAGTGGTGTTATTGAAGAAATATTCTTAAGCAATGTGCAAGGTAATGCTATAAGATTAGATAGCAATAATTTTTTCGGGATTGAAATAGCTAGATAGCAGTTTGAAAAAGTTTCGTATTTACAGGGAAGTTTATATTATTAATAGGAGTGATTTAGATGAAATCAAAAATTATTAGTGGTCTTCTTGTATTTCTATTAAGTATTTCAATTACTGCGTGTTCAAGCAATAAAAATAATTCAAACCTAAACAATAGTAGTAGTAGTCCAAATAGAAACAAAACTAAAAAAACAAAGACTCAGATGTCGTCTGAAAACAATAGGAATTATTCTGTATTGGAAGCATACAAAGGAGTGTTACAAAATAAGGTTAACTTTTTAAGCGCAGATAACAAGGAAAAGGTATATTTGAATGATTTTTTAACTAACGAAAAAATATATGGAACTATCCTTAAAATAACGCATTTTACAGTACTTGACATGGATGGAGACAAAATCCCTGAAATTGTTCTAGAATTATCCGTTGGCAATAATAATCCTATGTGTTTTGAAGTCCTGCATTATATTAACGGTGAGGTTTACGGCTACAATATTGTATACAGAGGTTTAGAAGAACTTAAAAAGGACGGGACATTTGCGTATTCAAATGGTGCGTCAGATATTGGACGTGGAAAACTGAGATTCGAATCGAACGCCTTTGAAACTGACATATTAGGTTATAGCAGGTCAAGTCAAAGCAATGATGGAATAGTCATATCATACTTCATTAATAATAAACCCGTTACAGAAGAATCATTTAATTTTTTCATAAAAGAAGAACATGAAAAAAAAGATGTAGTTTGGTATGAATTTTCTCAAAAGAATATTGAAACTAAACTTATTATAAATCCATAACGAATTTTTAAAATACTGCCCATTTAAAGAACTGAGGAGAGATTCTACTGAATATTTATCTATTAAGACATGGTCATACGAATTTAAACATATATGGAAAATATTAAGAAGATGTTGATAAAGATAAAAAGTTAACATTAAAATATATAAATGATATCGGCCATTTAGATGATTTAATTTAAATTGGACTTGTAAACTACTAAAGTGTTGTGACTAATACTTCAAATTTATGACGTTACAGTTTAACTGGAGGGCAATGTAACCATGTTAAAGCTTAACACAGAAAGGCTAAGTATCTTACCCCTAGATAAATATAATCTTGAACTTTGCATAAATGATTATAATAAAATGGAGAGAAATTTAGGTTTAGCTAGTACTGATAAAAACATCGGTGTTAGAGAAAAAAATATTTATAAAATAAGGTTAAAAGATGTAGTAAATAATCCTAGTAATTTCATGTGGTATATAACTTGGATTATAGTTTTGAATGAAGAAAATCGTAGTGTTGGAGCTATAATGGTAAAGGGCTACCCTAACGAAGATGGAGAAGTTGTAGTTGGATATGCTATGCAAGGGGACTATAGACGTAAAGGTTATATGTTCGAGGCATTAAATTGTATTATACAATGGATATTTTTGAACCCTGATGTCGAATGTATCATTGCGGATACTTTAAAAAAGAATACACCTTCACATAAGATACTACAGAAGGTTGGCATGATTTGTTATAAGGAAGATGATGAATGTGTTTGGTGGAAATTAGAAAAGATAAACAGTAATAGACAACTACGAACTTAAAATTATTAATTGTAGTTTATTACGATTGTTATTAATTGGAGGGATATACATATGGATATCATTTTTGAATTAGGAAAAACAGAAGATATTGATGAATTAGAACAGCTTTATAACGATTTGAATGACCATTTAGAAAAGGAAGTAAACTATCCTGGATGGATAAAAGGTATATATCCTGTTCGGGGAAATGCAATTGATGGAGTTAAACATGGTAATCTCTATGTATCAAAACATAATGGGCAAATAGTTGGTTCTGTTATTTTAAGCCATGAACCTGAGCCTTCATATTATAAAGCTACATGGGAATTTGAGTCTGACTATTCAGATATTTTTGTAATATATACATTTGTAGTGCATCCGAAATTTTTAAAATGCGGTGTAGGCAAAGCATTAATGGACTTTTCTATTGAACACAGTATTAAGTCACAAGCTAAATCAATTAGATTAGATGTTTACGAAAATAATATACCTGCCATTAGGCTGTATGAAAAATGTGGTTTTAAATATATTGATACAATAGATTTGGGACTTGGAAACTATGGGTTAAACTGGTTTAAACTATATGAGAAATTACTATGAAATAATGAAAAAACGCGAATCACAGATTATTTATATAGAACATTGTGAAAGCGACCCTGAGGTAGCAAAGTACATGTTTTGGACCAGTCATAATGATATAAACAAAACTATTAGTTGGGTAAAAAAAGAAATTAGCAAAATAGATGCTTACGATTGGTTTTGAAGTTATAGAAAATGAGACGGATATTAAGTTACTTAGGCATTTTCATTTGCAGGGGAGGAATTATATGGACACTAAAGGTATTAAATTTCGTATCGCTGAGAAAAATGATATTGAGGCTATAATGGAAATAGAGCAATCGTCATTTTCTAAAATTATATGTGAAGATAAAGAGGTATTTCTTCAAAGAATCGAAACTTTTAAAAAAGGTTTTATAGTAATGGAATACTATAATAGAGTTATTGGATATATATGCTCAGAGGTATGGGCGTATAGTGAAAAAATTGATAAAGATAAGTTTACATTGGGACATTTAATAAATGATAGTCATAGCTCAAACGGGAATGAGATATATATATCTTCGATGGGTATTCTTCCAGAAGTAAGGGGACATGGATTAGGTAAAGATATGTTTGAATTTTTCATTAAATATATTATTGAATTAATGGAAACCCCAAAGTCAGTACTTCTAATTGTTTCAGAAAATTGGACTAACGCAAGAAATATATATACAAATCATGGATTCATCGAAATTTGTATACTTAATGAATTTTTTGATTATAAGCATGTTTCACCATTTAAAGAAAATGCAATTGTGATGAGAAAGCGATTAGACTATTAGAAAAATAAATTATTAATAGATTATAGTAAATATAATGAACTTTTTGATCAACATATCCGTTAAAGCATTGCTAGGGGTGATTGTTATTGGATGAAATAGAACTTATTAATAAGGCTAAGAATGGAAATAAAAGTGCATTAAATTCACTTTTAAAAGATAATTACAATATTTTAAAAGGCTACACTATTAAAATGGTAGGAGACCCACACTTAGCACAGGATATTATTCAAGACGCCATGCTTAAAGCTGTGCTTAATATAAATAAATTTGAGCCTAGAGTAAAGTTTTCTACTTGGCTCATAAAAATATCTACTAATGTTTACAGAGATTATTTAAGAAAGAATAAATCCGTTATACAAATAGATGAAACTGCTATCGATAGAGGAAAACAATTAGAAGACACTGTAATATTAAATTTTGAATATCAAGAGGTAATGAAAATTATTTTAAAGTTACCCTATGAGAAAAGGGCTGTATTTATTTTAAAGCATTATTATGGTTATAAATATGAGGAAATATCAGAAATTTTAGGCTGTCCCATTGGAACAGTTCGGTCAAGACTCCATAATGCAGTAAAATATATAATAAGTGAAACTTACAGAAAGGAGATTATATAAATGAAGGATGCTGAAAGAAACAAAAACTCATTGATTGATGAATTTTATAATGAGTCGCATGAAAAATCATCCCACAACACTGTATATAGTGAGTCAGATTTAGAATTTAAAAGTGCTCTAAATTCAGCAGCTAAGAAAATCGATGTATTAAAAGAAGATATGTTTGATTTTGATATAGATACTCTAAACATAATAGAAAAAGCAGAGTATATAATAGAAACCAGGAAGGCTAAAAAAGAATTCATTCTGTTTATATTATCATCCATTATAATTCTTTCTTTGTGTTCCATAGCCGTCATTAATATAGGTCCGAAAATACTAATTATTTCACAAATCATTATAATTACGGTTGCACCGTGGATAATAATACCTGTACTCGCATTGAAAAAAAGGGGAAGTGAAGTTTAATGGAACTTTCAAATAGTCAATTAATTACACTATTAATAATAGTTGTTCCTATATTATTAATTCAAGGACTCTGGGTATTTTATGATGCAAGAAGGCGTAAAGAAAAATATTATTGGTTATGGGGAATGTTTGCACTAATTAATACGCCAGGTAATCTACTTATTTATTTATTAGTGACGCGAGTAATATTAAAGGATAAAAACAAAGGTAGTAGCTGATTTTAAGCTACTATCTTTGTTTTTATTTAAGTATTAAACTAGAATGAACTTTTTTGTATATTTTACGTTAAAGCTATGAGAATACAAAAGGGAGGATATAATATGTTTGAAGGAATGGCTTTACAAGAAATAATAAAATTACTTGCACCTATAATTATACTAGAGGTAGTTCTTGTGTGTTTCTGCTTATATAGGTTAACACAAGACACAGTAAAATTTTTACCTAAATGGGCGTGGGCCTTAATTATAATTTTTGTTCAGTTAATAGGAGGCATATCATATTTATTAATAGGAAGAGAGCGTGAATAAGATGCTTAAAGTTCAAAATATCAATAAGAAATATGGGAACTTTGAAGTTTTAAAAAATATATCCTTTGAAATAAAAAAAGGTACCATATATGGGTTTTTAGGCCCTAATGGAGCAGGAAAAAGTACAACAATGAATATACTTTCAGGGTTAATTGATTTTAATGGCGGAAGTATATATTTAGATGGAGAAGATTTTAAAAAGAACAAAAGACAATTGTTGAGAAAAGTAGGATACCTTCCACAAAATCCAGTTTTTTATAATTATATGAATGCTAATGAATATCTACACTTTATTGGTGAAATAGCTAATATGCCAGAAATTGATATAAAGAAGAGAACTGTAGAGATTTTAGACATTGTAAAACTTTCTGAATCATCCAAGAGAAAAATAGGACAATATTCAGGCGGAATGAAGCAGCGGTTAGGAATTGCAGTTGCTCTATTTAATAAACCTGAAATGGTTTTTTTAGATGAACCAACCTCTGCACTAGATCCCGAGGGGAGAATGGAAATACTAGAGTTTATAAAAGACTTGAAGTCAGAGGGAACCACTGTTTTTCTCTCCACTCATATTTTAAGCGATATTGAAAGAGTTTGTGACAAGGTAAGCATTTTGGATAAAGGACAAATACTCGTAACTGATAATTTAGAGAATTTAAAAAACAAGTATATTCAACCTATATTTGATATTGAGTTTGACAAACACTGCGTGAAATTAGATAAAATTCTTTTAAACTTTAAATGGATAGATAATCTTTCAATTGTGGGAAATAAGGCATCTATCTATGTTAACAATCTGGATATTGCTAAATCTGAACTTTTGAAAATTCTTGTACAACAAGAAAACAATATTTTATCGTATAATCTTAGAAAAAGTAACCTTGAAGATATTTTTATAAGGCTGGTGAATAAGAATGATAACATTTAAGGCGTATTTTAAAAAGGAAATAATGGAATCAAAAAGACAATATAAATATATAATACTTGCTGTAGGAATTATTGCATTTGCTATATTAGATCCATTTATGCTAAAGTTACTTCCTAAAATATTAGAACAGCAGCTAAAAGGAGATCTAAGTTCACTTTTTGTTGCTACCCCTAAAACTGCAATTAATAGCTACATTAAAAATCTTTTTCAAATTGGAACCTTATTCATTATATTCACATTGGGAAGTAACTTAAACGAAGAAATAAATGATGAGAAACTCGTATTTCCATATTCTAAGGGGGCTGTTCCAGCTGGAATAGTACTTGCTAAAATAACACATTATACTATTGTTGTAACTGTATTAACATTCATAGGATTTTTGACTTGTTCGTATTATGGGAGCATTTTGTTTCAGGGCGAAAAGTTAGCTCTATCTGGCATTTTAAGCTCAGCTCTTTTAATGTCTATATATTATTTTTTCAATATTACTTTAGTAACACTTTTCAGCAGCGTTGTTAAAAAAGGAGTTACAGCAGGATTTATAACACTAATTATAACTTTTCTAAGTGTTACCCTTGTTAATTTAAATATTATTGGGAATTTTATGCCATATAAATTAGTACAAGGAGCAAATTTATTTACACTGGAAAATTATTTAACTACCATGTTCTTTTCAGTTATATGTAGCATAATATTTATTATAATCACTATTATAAAAATGAACAGAGTTGAGGTGATTTAGTTAATCAAAACAAGGGGGTATATATTATGCCAGATAAGGGTAAAAGCAAAGGTGTTTCAACTAAAGACAATGGTAAGAAAAAAGATAAAAAGAATCAAAAAAATAAAGGACCTAAAAAGTAAAGATAATCCTGAGCTCAAAGAGTTCAGGATTATTATTTTGATTGGTATTTTTGCAATGGAAAATGAAATGATGCAACAATAATATATAAATGGTATAATTTATAAATGAAGTTATAGGAATATATAAGTTTTTACTGGGGGGGAATTCATGACAACCAGCATGTTAAAGGTTATTGCAATTTTATTAATGTTAATAGACCATACGGGAGCTGTAATTTTTCCGGATGCCATAATTCTAAGACTCATAGGAAGATTATCATTCCCTATATTTGCCTATTTAATTATGGTAGGATATACTAAAACAAAATCATTTTCTAAATATTTAACTAGACTGTTTATATTTGCAGCTTTATCCCAAATACCATTTTCATTAGCGTTTGGTGAAAAATTTACTATACTTAGTTTATCAGATTTCATAGTTTTTTTTGTAGGCATTCCAAACCCACATTTAAATGTTTTTTTTACTTTGGCACTTGGACTCCTAGCATTACGTGTATGGGATAAAGAAGAATTAAAATTTGGTAGAATAATAATTATATTATCATTAGCTATAACAGCCGAAATTTTACATGCGGATTATAGTATGTATGGGATAGCGATGATATTAGTGTTTTATATTTTTAGAGATGATAAAATTAAAACTTTAATATCACAAACTATTGTATATATACTATTTGGTGCATCGCAAATTTTATTTTATGTGTACAAATCCCCTGATAAAATATTAGAATTAGCTTGGTTTAGTCAAGCATTATCGTTACTGGCATTGATTTTTATATTTAAGTATAACCATAAGAAGGGTAAAGACCTAAAATACTTTTTTTATGCCTTTTATCCATTGCATTT
>NZ_JBNMNU010000077.1:0-19782 GCF_051278035.1 Clostridium sp. | reverse complement strand
ACATCGTCAAGAGCTTTAACGCCTGGGAAAATCTTAGTTATATTTTTCATTTCAAGAATAGTGTCAGACATGCGACATTCAACTCCTTACATTTAGTTAAAAATTTAGTGATGGCTTTAACACCACCACTAAATTTAACTTTTAGACTTCTAATTTATTATTTAAGATCCTCTTCTGTGTAATATCCACTTTCAAGTAACATTTCTTTGTAATTTGTTTTATCAACAACAACTGGATCACAAAGGAATGAAGGAACTATTTTAGATCCAGTATCATAAGTCTCTGTGTCATTAACTACTGGTGTTTCACCGGCCAAAACAGCGTCTGCCATTTCAGCAGCTTTAGCAGCTAGTACTCTTGTATCTTTAAATATCGAAGATGTCTGTTCTCCTGCAATTATAGATTTAACAGATGCAACTTCACAATCTTGACCTGTGGTTATTGGCATAGGTTGTGATGCTGATCCATATCCAACACCTTTTAAGGATGATATAATACCAATAGCAACACTATCGTTTGGTGATAATACTGCATCAACCTTTTCTGTTGTATAGTTTGCGCTTAATATATTATCCATTCTTGCCTGAGCAGTAGCTCCGTCCCATCTTAAAGTACCAACCTGAGCGTAATCTGTTTGTCCACTTTTTACAACTAATTTACCTGAAGTAATATATGGTTGTAAAATTGACATTGCTCCATTAAAAAAGAATTTTGCATTATTATCATCTGGTGAACCCGCAAATAATTCAATGTTAAATGGACCTTTGCCATCTTTTAATCCGAGTGATTCTTCAATAGCTCCTGCTTGAAGAACACCAACTTTGAAATTATCAAAGGTTGCATAGTAATCTACGAAAGCAGTTTTTGTAATTAAACGATCATATGATATAACCGGAATATCAGCATCATGAGCTTGCTTTAGTACATCAGTTAATGCTGTTCCATCGACTGCAGCAATTACTAAAACGTCTGCACCTTTAGTAATCATATTCTCAATTTGATTTATTTGATTAGGCACATTATTGTCAGCATATTGTAAATCAGTTTCATATCCTAATGCCTCTAATGATTCAACCATATTATTTCCATCATTAATCCATCTTTGTAATGTTTTTTCAGGCATTGCTATACCTGCTATTTTACCATTAGTTTCCGTATTTTCTTTAGGTGTTGATGAACCACACGCGGTTAGTCCAAATACCATTGATACTACCATTAGAACGGATAAAATCTTTTTCATTTTTATTCCCCCTCGAAATTAATTATTTATAATATTCTGTTTATTTTTATTACATATAGAGACATCTTGTTTGTCTCTATATGTAAATTAGTCCTAATCTAAAATATATCTGTTTAATAGTGCTTCAAGCATCTCTTGATGACCGGACTTATTTGCTAAAGTTTTGTTATCTAATGCATACTTTTCTAGTTCATTAAATCCAACCTTGCCTTCTAATATATCTTTTCCTATACCCTCGCTAAAGCTTGAATACCTATCCTCTATAAAATCCTCTAGTTCTCCACTTGCTAATAATTTACGAGCTACTTTAAATCCTTTTGCAAATGTATCCATTCCAGCGATGTGGGAATAAAACAAATCTATTGCTTCAAATGAAGCTCTTCTTGTTTTTGCATCAAAGTTAAGTCCACCGCTATGGAGTCCACCATTCTTTATGATTTCGTACATTGCAAGTGTTGCTGTCCGAATATCTGTAGGGAATTGATCTGTGTCCCATCCAAGCTGTGCATCTCCTTGGTTTGCATCTACACTTCCAAGAACACCATTTACTCTTGCTAAATGAAGTTCATGTTCAAAAGTATGTCCAGCTAAAGTAGCATGGTTCGCTTCTATGTTCATTTTAAAATGTTTATCTAGATCATATTTTCTTAAAAAACCAAGTACTGAAGCTACATCGTAATCATATTGGTGTTTTGTTGGTTCCATTGGCTTAGGCTCAATTAAAAATTGTCCAGTAAATCCGATTTCTTTTGCATAATCTACTGCCATATGGAAAAATCTAGCAAGGTTATCTTGTTCAAGGCCCATATCAGTATTTAACAGTGTTTCATAACCTTCTCGTCCGCCCCAGAAGACATAATTCTGTCCGCCCATTAATTTTGTTACTTCTAAAGCTTTTTTAGTTTGAGCCGCTGCATATGCAAAAACATCTGCATTTGATGAGGATGCTGCTCCATGAACAAATCTAGGATTACTAAACAGATTTGCAGTTCCCCATAAAAGTTTTATTCCAGTTTTTTCTGAAAGCTCTTTTGCAAGTGAAACGATTACATCTAGATTATTATTAGTTTCTGTAAGGTCTGCGCCTTCTGGTGCAATATCTCTATCATGAAAACAAAAGTAACCTATTCCTAATTTTTCTGCAAATTCAAAATTAGCATGGATTCTAGCTTTTGCAAGTTCCATTCCACTCAAATCATCCCAGCTTCTTTGCATAGTTGGCATTCCGAATGGATCATTTCCACCAGCTGTGAAAGTGTGCCAATAAGCTACTGCAAAACGTAAATGCTCTTTCATTGTCTTTCCATCAATAATCTCATCCGCGTTATAATGTTTATAGGCTAAAGGATTTTTAGAATCCTTACCTTCATATTCTACTTTTTTTATGTCACTGAAAAATTCATTCATATTACGACCCCCTAATTATTTTATATTTGTAGTATACCACTTCCTAAATACTTTTTAAAGTGGTTTTATAAAATAATTTTAAAAAGTTCTACATGAAATAAAAAGGTACCTAATATATGCTAACGCATGGCTAATTTGCTAATATAAATAGTTTTTCTGCAGCCGTCTTAGCATTTTTTTTAGATAGAATAGCTGAAACTACAGCTATTCCATCGATATTTGCGGTTAATAATAGCTCTACGTTTTTTTCATTAATTCCACCAATAGCAACTACTGGAATAGAAATCCCCTCTTTTATTTCTTTTAAGCAAAGCACTGTAACCGCTTTTGCATCATCCTTAGTCGTTGTGGGGAACATTGCTCCAACTCCCACATAATCTGCCCCATCCTTTTCTGCTTTTTGAGCCTCTTCTAATGTAGACGCCGACACACCTATTATTTTGTTATTTCCAATAATACTTCTTGCAATAGCCGCAGGCATATCATTTTGCCCAAGATGTACACCATCACAACCTATAGCAAGCGCAATGTCAATTCTGTCGTTTATTATTAATGGTATTTTATACTTATCAGTTATGCTTTTAATTTTTACTGCAATATTATAAAATTCAAGTGTGCCTATTCTCTTTTCTCTAAGTTGAACTACTGTAACCCCGCCTTTTATTGCTTCCAAAACTCCAGTGTATATATCTGTATCCATTACCACATCTCTATCAGTAACAAGATAAAGGCTATAATCTATGTTTTTCTTCATCTATCTTACCCCTTTTCATTATTTCATCATTAGATAAATTATAAATAGCATCTAGTATTTTAACTTTTAATGTTCCGGTACCATCTGTACTTTTATCTAAACCTTCATAAGCTATTTCTCCTGCAATACCCATAGAAACAATCCCTGCGAGTGCTGCTATTAAATTATTCTCTCCTGCTCCCAAATAAGATCCTATAAGTGATGTACACATGCATCCTGTACCTGTAACCTTAGACATTATTTTATGTCCATTTGACGATGCGAAAAGAGTTTTACCATCTGTAATAATGTCAACTTCCCCGGTTATTGCCACCACAGTATTGAGTTTACTTGCTAAACCAACTGCCATTTCCTTTTCTCGCATAAGTTCGTTACCATTATAAGAAACATTCACGCAGGCATCCACACCTTTTGTTTTCGTTTCAATACCAGAAAGTGTTTTTATTTCAGATAAATTCCCTCTAATAACCGCAAGTTTCACTTCATTAATAATCTTTATAGCAGTTTCTGTTCTATAAGATGTAGCCCCTGCTCCAACAGGATCGAGGATAACAGGAATATTTAGTTCATTTGCTCTTTTCCCTGCAGTAATCATAGATTTTACAGTTGTGATGTTTAATGTCCCTATGTTTATAACAAGTGCTGAGGCGAGTCCTACCATATCACAAACCTCATTAATATCTTCCGCCATAACAGGTGCCCCCCCTATAGCAAGTGTAATATTTGCACAATCATTAACCGTGACATAGTTAGTTATATGATGTACTAAAGGATTTTTAACCTTCACATTATTTAATAATTCTATTATTTTTTTATTAGTTTCCATTTCGACGTCACCCTCCAACTTATTATATATATAAATCCTGTAATAATCATAACTGGTACCGTAGCTCCTAGTATTGAATCAAGTTTTATAAAGCTATAGTAAGTTACTATCCCTATAATCCATACAATAACCGCACCAAAGTTTACAAGTACACTAGGATTAAGTTTTGTATTTTTCTTAATTATAAAATAATCAGTAATTAAAATTGCAAATAATGGTGCAAATACTGAACCTATGGCATATAAAAAGCTCTGATAATTTTCTATAGGGAGCATTATTGCAGCTAACGTTCCAATAACTGTCATAATAATCCCGACTCTTTTTTCACCGAACTTTGGCATAATATTTAAAAAAGAGACTCCCGCTGAATACACATCTAAAAATGTAGTAGTTACCGTGGAAAGTATTACTATTCCTAAAGCTGTAATTCCTAAATTTGCAGCTAGCATCATAGCTGATGGTTCTGCATTATTAGAAATAATAGCAGCCCCTAGTCCTATAATATACATCCATGAACTTCCTAAAAAATAACCTATAAAGCTTCCATAGGCTCCAACTTTTTCGCTTTTTGCAAATCTAGTATAATCTGCAATTAAAGGTAGCCAAGAAAGAGGCATAATTATACTGAGCTCCAGTGCTCCTCCAAATGACATGCCATCATTGCTTGCTTTTGTTAGTAATGTTTTTTCCTTTAAGATAATTGTCCCTAACACCAAAGTAAGTATAAAAAGCAAAGATACTGCTGTAATATTTAATTTTTTCATACCTGCCTTTCCAAAATAAAGCCACAACATTGTAAGTATCCCTATAAACATAGTACATACTAAAACATTGTTAAAATTCCATAAGCTCTGAGTTATTGCGTTTACAGAACTAGCAGCAGATTGTATCATAACTGCTGTCCAACCAATTAGCTGAAGTATATTTAATAATGAAAATAAATAAGAACCATATACTCCAAAAGAAATACTTGTGGATGTTATCGATGGCACTTTTTCTCTAGTACCAATAATTCCTCCTAGAATCAATATTCCCGTGCCAATTAGGTGACCGAGTAAAATCACTATTAACCCTATTTTAAATCCTAATGGTGCAATTAGACCTCCCGTCATAATTTCAGCAATGGATACCGCAGCTCCAAACCATAAAAATACAAAAGTCCAAAAACCTAGCTTTTCATTATCTTTAATCATTTGCTATCCCTGCTTTCTTATATAATTCATAAAAGTGATTGGTAGGTCCAACACCGTGCCCAATGTCCAATGAATGCTTTATTGCAATTGTTATATACTGTTTTGCATTTTTTATTGCATCCTTCATGCTAAGACCAAGTGCCAAATTTGCAGTTATGGCAGAAGATAGAGTGCATCCCGTTCCATGAGTGTTTTTTGTATGTATTCTATCTGATGAAAAATGTGTAATTAAAGCTCCGTCATAAAACACATCCACTGCTTCTCCCGTCATATGCCCACCCTTTAAAAGCACATTTCCACATCCTAGCTTGTACATTTCCTTTGCTGCACTTTCCATATGCTCCACTGTTTCAATGTGCGCAATATCAGAATTTACTTCGAGTAAAATTTCCTCAGCCTCTGGTACGTTTGGCGTAATAAGTGATGCTAGCGGAATTAATTTTTTAATCAATGCTGATTTTGATTCTGGTTTTAGAAGTGAATAACCACTTTTAGAAATCATTACAGGATCAAGTGCTATAATACTCGGCTTGTATAGTTTTAATTTCTCACTTATTGCATCAATAGTTGAAATGCTAGATACCATACCGATTTTAACCGCATCTACAACTATATCTGTAAAAATGGCATCTATTTGTGCCTTAATAATTACCTCGTCTAAGTCTCGAGCTTCAAAAACTCCCATGGTATTCTGTGCCGTTATAG
Organism: Clostridium sp.; assembly: GCF_051278035.1. Classification (GTDB taxonomy): domain Bacteria; phylum Bacillota; class Clostridia; order Clostridiales; family Clostridiaceae; genus Clostridium_AD. The sequence goes on along the minus strand of NZ_JBNMNU010000077.1, from coordinate 13,657 downwards.
CTGTTATAACACTCATTCCATATACCCCATTTGCACTAAAGCTTTTTAAATCAGCTTGTATGCCTGCTCCTCCACAGCTGTCTGAACCTGCTATAGTTAAAACTTTTTTCATTTATTATTCCCCTTTTATATTATTTAAAAAATAACGCAAAAAAACACAAACCCATAGGATTTGTGTTTAAATTACCATGCTATATAAAAATATACATATATAATACGCCCTTAAACAACTTCCTACGCTGGCATTATCCAGTTCAGGTTATTAGGGTTAAAGAATTACAGTTCTTAATCTCAGTTGGCTCATCCAACTCCCCTGTGCTTGGTTATTCTTTTTTGGTTTATGATATTATAATAACATAACATAGTTTTAATCACAATTTATATTTATTGTTTTTCGAGTCTTAAGCCATAATGATTAGGAGATACATTTACACTTTCAATTGTTCTAAATCCTGATTTACTACACAATTCCATCATTTCTTCTATAGAAATTCTCTCGTTAATAGACGGTCCCATATCCATTTCTTTTTTATCCCAGTCTATTATTAAAAAATAACCATCATCTTTTAGTACTCTTTTAACTTCATTAAAGTATCTTGCTTTGTCTAAAACCTCGTGAATAACATTGCTTATAAGTACATATTTAAAGCTATTATCTTTTACTGGAAAATAATATTCTTCGCTTGTTATAAATTCTATATTATTAATTCCTACTGCTTTTTCCCTTGCAAAATCTAAAATCTCTGGAACTATATCTAGTCCTATAACTTTATTATTTATAAGAAGTTTTGAAGCTGGTTCAGTAAAATAACCTATACCACACCCCACATCTAATAGTGCACCATTATCCTCAATTTTAAATTTCAAAAGTGTTTCTTCCGGAGGCATTGTCCTTCTTCTTTCTGGATTATCTAATTTTTCTATATTCTTTATATTAAATTTATGCATTTAATCCCTTCCTCTGTTTCTTATTTTTTTTACTAATGACCATATCTGATATTGTATTTACAGGGCATATGGTACACCAGGTTCTAGGACTATACTTAAAAGCAAGAATCATCCCTATAACAGTACTAGTAAACATCATAGAATAAACCCTAAAGGATAAGTGTACTGCCCAATTTGGTATAAAACTTATATTTAATAACTGAGGCATATTCCATGGAAGTTGAAATGCAATCATAAATCTCACTTTTTCCATTGGTTCTATTCTACCATTAAAAACCATTATTGTTGACATAAATAGTAGAAATAAATTAAAACCAAAATAAATTAATAAATATTCTTTTGCATCGCCTTTTGTCAGCCATTTAGGTGCGATTTTCAAAGACTTATTTTTAAATAATACTGTAAACAAATTTGCTCTTGGACAATAATTTTGACACCATGTCTTCTTACCGTTCTTTGCTAATAATATAAATGGAACAATCATGCATGCAAAACCAAGCCATGCAAAAAATAATATTAAAAAATCCAAGCGCGAAAAATAGTATAGTTAATATGTACAAGTTATTTACCCATTTTTTATTCATAATAAATATCCTTTCCAAAAGTTACTTTACAACCTCATATGGCCAGTCAGCTATTCCTCCTAAATTATATACATTTTTATATCCTTGCTCCACTAATATATTATCTGCAGCAAGACTTCTGCTTCCGCTTCTGCAATATGTGAATATAATTGCCTCCTTATCCACAAGGTTTTTCTCTGCCTCCTCCGCAAGAGTATCTACAGGCATTAGTATAGACTTTTCTATGTGACCAGCTTCATATTCTTCCTTTGTTCTTACATCTAAAACTATAATTTCATTTTCACTATCAAGCCTCTTCTTAGCCTCTTCTGGGGTTATATTGTTAATGCTCTTTTTTAAGGATTCAGTTGTAGCTACATTATTGCTTTTATTGCTACAGCCCGAAAATACTCCCAGCAAAAAGATGGTAGCTATTAAAAAAATTGTACTTTTAGCCTTTAATTTTATACCCACTGTTAATCCTCCTTAACCTATATAGACATTAAATCACTTTTAATAAAATTTTTATAAATAATATTAGCAATAGGATTTTCGAGAATTTTTAATCAAATACAAATATCCCAATCTTTTCATCTATATTAAAAGCAAAAATGGGTAAACTAGAAAATGTACTAGATACATGAAGTATAAATTATATATTAGGAGGAGATTTCTTATGAATAATAACAGTGTAGAAGAAACAAAAAAATTAAATGAACAATCGAGAGCCAATGCAGGTGCAAGTTCTAGTGCTAAATCAAATGCTGGAATGACTAGCAGTACAAGTGGTGCTCCTTTAGAAGAAACAAAAAAATTAAATGAACAATCAAGAGCTAATGCAGGTGCAAGTTCTAATGCTAAATCAAATGCTGGAATGACTAGTAGTACCAGTGGTGCTCCTTTAGAAGAAACAAAAAAATTAAATGAACAATCGAAAGCTAATGCAGGTGCAACAAATGCTGGAATGACTAGTAGTACTGGTAGTGCTCCTTATGCATCTGGTATGTCTAGCGTTTCTAATTCGTATGGTATGTCTAGCAGCACTAATGATTCTGCTTTAGAAGAAACAAAGAAATTAAATAAACAATCAGAAGCAAATAAAGGTAACAGTAAATAATAATTTTTAGGGTAGGATAATCCTGCCCTATTTACTTTATACATAATTCCAATTGTTTTTTAGTTATTTAACTATCTTTTATTATTTTAGTCCTAATAATATAATGATTATTGTACTAAGAATAAGACATTTAAAATAGGAAAGGTGCAATATAATGAAAATTTATAATTCTGAACGTAAAGAAATTGAAAATATATATGGTAAGGTCAGTCCCTTTGAACTTAAAGACAAGTTAATAAGCCTTGCAGAAGAATCCAATAAGAATAGTACACAATCTTTACTGGATGCAGGCCGCGGTAATCCAAACTGGATTGCAGCTACTCCTAGGGACTCTTTCTTTACCTTCGGCCATTTTGCTGTAGAAGAATCTAGAAAAGAGTGGAATGATAATGATTTAGCTGGCATGCCAAAAAAACAAGGTATTTTTAGGAATTTTATGGGCTTTGCGAAAAATCACCGTGATTCTCCTGGTATAGAACTTCTTAACAAAATGATTAATTATGGTATAACAGTAAAAGGTTTTGATGCAGATGCGTGGGTGCATGAACTAGTAGATGGAATTATTGGTGACAATTATCCTCAGCCTGATAAAATGCTTGGACATATTGAAAGCGTAGTCAACGATTATCTTATTAAAGAATTATGTTACAATAAACCTCTTGTACAAAAATTCAATTTATTTGCTGTTGAAGGTGCCACAGCAGGAATGTGCTATATATTTGATTCCCTAATTGCAAATAACATTTTATCAAAGGGTGATAAGATTGCACTTATGTCACCGATTTTCACACCATACCTTGAAATTCCTCATTTACCCAGGTATGATTTTGAAGTAGTTGATATATTAGCAAGCGAACTTTCTGAAGACGGTACACATACTTGGCAGTACCCATTAGAAGAAATAGAGAAGCTTCAGGATACATCTATAAAAGCACTGTTTATAGTTAATCCAAGCAATCCACCATCTGTTGCAATGAATATAGAGACCGTTTATCTGCTAAAAGAAATTGTAAATATAAACAATCCTAATTTGATGATTATTTCAGATGATGTATATGGTACTTTTGTAGATGACTTTCACTCCTTAATGGCAGACTTACCTTATAATACAATAGGAGTTTATTCATTTTCAAAATATTTTGGTGTAACAGGGTGGCGACTTGGAACTATTGCGCTACATGAAGAAAATGTATTTGATAAATTGCTAAAAGAACAGGATGAAGAAAAAAAAGAAAGAGCAAGAATACGATATGGTGCACTTTCTATAAATCCGGATGAAATTCCTTTCATTGATAGGATTGTTGCAGATAGCCGTCAAGTAGCTTTAAATCACACCGCTGGCTTATCAACTCCACAACAAGTTCAAATGGCATTTTTCTCATTGTTTGCATTAATTGATGAAGATGATAGGTATAAAAAACTGACAAAACAAATTTGTAGACAACGTAAAAAACTATTATGTGACAATTTAGGAATACAGTTAAAGAATGACCCGTATGATGCTTCCTATTATACTCAATTCGATTTATTAGAGTGGGCTAAAAATAATTACAATGATGATTTCATGAATTATTTAAAGGAAAATTATAAACCTGTGGATATCCTTTTAAAATTAGCAGAGCAATCTTCTATAGTACTACTCAGTGGAAATGGCTTTCATGGCCCTGAATGGTCTATTAGAATATCTCTTGCCAATTTAAATAATGAATCTTATTCTACAATCGGAAAAGTAATTCGAGAAATTTTAGAAGAATATGTTGCCAAATGGAAAATATCTAATAACTAAAAAGTATCTAGTCTCAAAGTTGAGACTAGATACTTTTAAATTTGCTTTTCTATGTCATTTGCTTTTCTTAAGCTTCAACTACAGGTTCATCAATAACTTCTTCAGCTTGTTCTTTCTTTGCTACTACAGCTGCGTAAACTTCATCTTCTTCATCTGTAACTTTAATTTTTCCATCTAAAACAAAATCTTTTATTGTTACTGAATCTCCGAATTTTTTATCTGCTACATCAACAGTTACATAATCTGGCATTACAGCCATTGTTCCAAAAACATCTATTTCAGTTTTATAAACCTTTAACTCAAGTAAATTATCTATAAGATTTTCTTCACCCTTAAAAGTAATAGGCAATTGCAATTTAACTTCATGCTCAAGTGAAACGATTTGTAAGTCTATATGGGTAATATTTGCTGATACAGGGTGTCTTTGAATTTCTTTAACAAATCCAAATTTTTTTTCTTCTCCGTATTTAACCCATACTTTCGCATTAGAACCATGTTTTTTAAGGATTCTTATTAGTGGTTCTACCTCGATTTTAACAGATATTGGTTCTTTAATTTTATCTCCATAAATTACACCTGCAATAAAACCTTCTTCGTTAAATTTTTTCTTTGTTAGAATTCTTTCAAATGCATCTAAAGTTGTTGGATTCATATTAATTCTCTCCTCTAGGCTTATTAAGCCATTCGTTTATTTTTTTCATACACATGTTACCAATACTAATTAGTAGTTTTACTTTAAACTTGAAATTAATTTTATTATTTTTAATCAACACAACCATAAAAGTTAATATGTATAATTATAAACATTAAAAGATAACCTAAACTATATAGCCATCTGTGCTCACATCGTAAATATATATATTAGATTCTTATATCATATCTATTAGTTTTTTTTAATAAAAAATAGCATCATTATTCAAAAGGTAACATTAGTATTTAAAACATAATAGTATTATATCACATATTAACACATATTATCACTTATTAACAAACAGCATTTATATTCTACCACACTAATTACTTAAACTATAATAAAACTCTTCAAATAATTCCTTTAAACTGCTATAATTATAAATAAATATATATTGGGGGAATCAAATTGGTCGAATATAAAAAAATACCGTATATAAAATTTATACCTACGATTTTAATCACTTTTCTTCTTTTTAGACTAGTGAATAACATTGAAAATATAGGATCAATAGTACATAAAACTTCTTCTTTACTTAGTTTTTTTATTTGGGGTTTCGTTATTGCATACCTACTTAATCCACTTATGGTTTATATTGAAAATCGAACGAAAATAAAAAGATTTTATAACATAAGTATAATTTATACTGTTCTTATAGGTATAATTATTTTAATAGTAACTTTGATTACTCCTAGCATCATTAAAAGTGGTTTAGACTTATTTGCTAATATTCCAATATTTGCAAATAAAGCATATAATTTATCTATTAGTTTTCTATCTAAAAACGAATTATTAAATAACTTCGATATTAGCACTCATTTAAAAAATTACCTCAATAATTTCAATAGTGATATATCTACATATTTTGCCCCAGGTTTACAAATTATAATTGATAAAATAATGATTTTAAGTTCTTTCTTTATTAAATTAATGTCTGGCATCGTAATTTCAATTTATTTTTTAGCAGACAAAGAATCTATTATTTATAATTTAAAAAAATTTATTTATGCTATTTTAAGTGAATCCCATGCTATCGTGCTAGTTGATTTTGGAAAAATAGTTCATACTACTGTAAGCAAATATTTTGTAGGGAAAATTATTACATCTATTATTTTTGGTTGTATGACTTTCATAGGATTTTTGATATTAAAAGTACCCTATCCCCTACCTTTTAGTTTGTTTATCGGTGTATCAAATATGATTCCTTACTTTGGAAATATTATAGGCATGATTCCTGCTGTTATAATAACACTATTCTTTAGTCCAATGAAATCTGTAGAGTTAATTCTATTCATTGTAACCTTAAGTAATATAGATGGATGGTTCATATCGCCAAAAATTATTGGCGATAAGGTTGGTCTTAGTCCAATACTCATCATATTTGGGCTGGTTCTCGGCGGAGGACTTTTCGGAATTTGGGGAATGTTACTTGGAATTCCGGCTATAGCCTTAGTTAAGATGTTACTAGATGATTTTATGAACAAAAGCCTTAAAAATAAACAAATTGAATAGTAATAAGGATAAGGATATGCAAAAGTGTGTCCTTATTCTTTTTGAAATATTTAATGTTAAAAGAAAAAAACTTATTGACAGTACCATACAACTAGTGTACTATTTGATTAATACACTACAACACAGATACAATAGTGAAAGAGGTGAATTTATGGACATAAACTTTGATGATAGAATGCCTATATATCTTCAAATTATGGACCTCATAAAAAAGGACATTGTGACATGCAAATTAAAATGCGGAGACAAACTGCCCTCCGTTCGTGAAATGTCTACTAATTTAAAGGTTAATCCAAATACTCTTCAAAGAGCCTATCAGGAATTAGAGAGATTAGAAATAGTTTATACACAAAGGGGAATGGGTACATTTGTATCAGATGATATTACTATGGTTAAAGAATTAAAAATGGAAATGGCACAGAAAATCGTCGATTCTTTCATATCTCAAATGAAGAGTTTAGACTTTAATGAAAATGAAATAATTAGTACTATTAATTTAAAAATTAAGGAGGGTAAAAATAATGGATAATATATTAGAAATAGAAAGTTTATCCAAGTCATATTTCAAAAACAAAGCATTAAACGAAGTGACTTTAAATGTTAAGCCTGGTAGTGTTCTCGGTCTTTTAGGGCCTAATGGAAGTGGAAAAACCACCTTTTTAAAAATAATTGCAGGCATTCTTAATCCATCTTCTGGTAAAGTTTTAATAGATGGTCACATTCCTGGGGTTTATACCAAAGCTATTGTTTCCTATTTACCTGATAATGAATATCTTCTAAAATGGATGAAAATAAAAGATGCCATTAAATATTTTAAGGATTTCTACAATGATTTTGATGAAAAAAGAGCCTATGAATTACTAGAATTTATGAAACTTGATGCGAACAGTAGTGTTAAAAGTCTTTCAAAGGGAATGAAAGAAAAACTAAAACTTACATTGGTACTTTCACGAAAAGCAAAACTATATGTACTAGATGAACCACTTGGCGGTGTAGATCCTGTAGCTCGCGAAAAAATATTAGATTCAATAATTAGCAGCTTTAGTGAGGATAGCGCAATGATTATTACCACTCATTTAGTGAATGATATCGAAAGAGTTTTTGACGAAGTTGCTTTCATTTCTGAGGGTGAGATTGTTCTTAAGGGAAATGCAGAAGAATTGAGAACAAGTAGAAATAAGTCTATTGATGAATTATATAGGGAGGTATTTAAATAATGCTTAAGCTTGTAAAATATGAATTAAGAGCAAACCTATTTAATATAATTGGTATTTGCATAACTATTATAGTTGCTAATCTACTACTATTAACAAGAAAAAACGCTTGGGGCGCAGACGTAATAGGAGGCTTATCACTCATCTTAGCTTTTATAGCTATAATTGTAATTTTTATATTTTCACTAAATATTATGAGTAAATATTTGCATAACGACTCTGGTTACCTTCTGTTTACGTTACCACAGTCTGGTGCTTTTATAATACTGTCTAGGCTAATAACTTCATTAATACAAATTACTATTGTAATTTTACTATCTTTGCTTTGTAATTATTTACTTATAGGAGAAGGTGTATCACTGGAATTTTCTAAATACTTCAAAATTTACGGAATGATCATAATTGAATATATTTGGATACTTGTTTCTTTTCTAACTTTTATATACTTTTGCATGATTACAGGTAAAGTAGCCTTTAGAAATAAAAAAATAGGTAAGATAGGTTCATTTGCAGCCTTTATACTACTCCTCTTCCTTTTAGGTTGGATCCAGACAAAAATAAAAATATTATTCCCCCAAACTATAAATCTTACCAATCTTATAGGTTCTACAACAATGGGTGTAAATCAAAAAGATATTCTTTCCTTAGTAGAAATTAACATTGCAAACCGCATTCTAGGAGTATGCACTTTCGCTTTATTTTTTATCTCCGGCGCTTATTTATTAGATAAAAAAGTTGACCTTTAGATTAAAACGTCCTCCTCTAAGTAATTGTATGAATAAAGGTTCGGCATACTACTTGCCGAACCTTTATTCATTACTTAATTATACCTATCTTTGTTTTTTATATCTACTCCACCAAAAGCTACAAAACAATGCAAAGTTAAAACTGGTGCATCTGGATTATCATAATTTTTGCCTCTAGTTTTATTGGACCACCCTCCAAAAATAGGAACACCTTTCACTACAATTTTCCAGTCTGGCGGCACTATTATATTCACTCCGCCAAAAGTAGATGTTACATCTATTCTTGCACCGTTATTTAAAAGAAGAGCATCTCTTAGATCCAAATCAATGCCACCAAAAATAGCAACAAGACTACCACCTCTAAAATTCTTAGATACATTTCTAGTTTTTACGCCTGAAAAAAGTGCTAAATTATCCACCATGTCCTCGTCAATTTCTACTTTACTAAATTCATAGTTTTTTTTAGCTGAATTTCTTGGAACTAACATTGATACCCCAATAGCTATAATTATGCCTGGCCAAAAAAATCTTGCTAGACTAACAGTAATAATATCAAGTTTTCGCATTTGAAATAGTCCACCAAGTACTATTAATACTATTCCTGAGGTTTTAGAAACGGGTTTTCCGCTTAGCTGATTTATTCCAGCCCCTATGAGTATAAGTGGCCACCATGTTGATATTATATTACCCAAACTCCAAAACCCTAATTGTTGTAATAATGCACTAACACCAATTAATATAAAGATGATTCCTAAAAAAACTTTACCTTTCAAAATAATCGCCCCCTGAAAAAATATAGGTACCACCCACGTGGCAGGTGCCATTTATATAACAATAACTTATCCGTTTATTGGTGTCAATATGAATGCAAGTAATGAAATTTAAAATAATTGCTAATTTGCTCTTTTGTATAAATAAAATATTTAATGGGTATTATATTATCAAATAAAATTTTGAAAGGTGGTTCTCTATGAACGATAAGAATTTAGATGGCACAAATATCTTGGAAGATGAATGGGATGAAGCTGATATTTTAAACGATGATTTGTCTAGCATGTCTAACACGTCTAATATGTCTAATATTTTCATGCCTGACACTCCAAACATACTGAGCATTAATAATAATGACATTTCAGAAGACTTTTCCGATTATAACAACCATAATAATAAAGATTAACTAAAATAGCCAAGTTAAATAACTTCGATTAAAAATTTATCCTACTTAATAATACTATTATACCCATTCTTTACTTAACAAATCAATATTTTTTATAAATATTACTTTACAATATGTTTTAGCATAAGCAATTTATATTACGGGCAACATATTAAAATAGAATTAATAAAGGGGTTGTTTTCATGAGCCAAAATAAAAGTATTGTAGCTAAAAATCAAAACTTTATTCCGGGTAGCAAAGGTATTGGCCCTGATGAAGGAAGTTCCATGGCTAGTGGAATTGCAGCAAAGAAGGAAAGCACCATTTCTGCTATCCAAGATAGTAGAAATTCCGAAAATGGATATAAGAATAACGGAAACGCTGGCGTACAGGCTGCAAACCAGCAAGCAACTAAAAATAAAAACTAGGTAGTTTAAATTATTTAAAACGTATTAAACATAAGAACACAGCAGATTATAATCTGCTGTGTTCTTATGTTTATCTTACTTGCATTCCATCCCACTCCGGCCTCAATATTCCATATAAATACATATCATACCGCTTGCCATCTCTATGTATAAATTCTCTATATACCCCTTCTCTTTTGAAGCCTAATCTCTCATATAATTTTATAGCAGGTTCATTGTATTCAAGCACAGTAAGCTCTATTCTATGCAAATTCAGTTCCTCAAAGCCAAAGTCTATAGTAAGTCTAAGAGCTTCTTTTGCATATCCCAGCCCCCTATTTTCCTCATCTCCAATCCCTATATATATTAGGGCAGTCCCATTATTCCAAGATATATTTTCAAATCCTGTAACTCCAACAAGTTCTTTATGTTCGCGGTTTTTAATAGCAAAAATATAAGATGTACTAGATTTTCTTATTTCACTAATTATCTCTTTTACATCTTCATTATCTTTAGGAATTGCACTTACGATATCATAATACCGCATAAATGCTACATCGTTATGCCACTTTTGAATTTCCAAAATATCTTCTTCATTAATAGAAGTAAGCTTTACTTTTTCTCCAATCAAAAGATTTTTCATTATATCACTTCCCTCTAGCTTTATTTATATATTACCTAAGTTACTTAAAAAAAATAGACTAGGCCAGCTAGTCTGTCTTTTATGATGTAACATTACAAAGTTTATTAAAACTAAAAATATACTTTTTTTCTAATTTCAAAGGATGATATGATAATTTAGATTTCCTAAGTCCATCAATTCCTAAATCTTGTTCTCTATTAATTATCTTAACATCACTAAAACACCTGTCAATAAAAGTTTTGTTGATAAAGCTGTAAACACCACTATAACCCATATCTCCTTTTTCTATATGAATTACGGCTAAATCCTTGTTTAATTTTTCACCTAAACTAAAAGCTACTATTTTATTATCTACGTAAACAGCTATGCCCACAGTATTCATAATATCCAAGTTTTTCACAAGATCTTTTATTCCTTGTAGTTCATAAAAAAGCATATAATCATCGTTATTACCCTCATACCACTTTTCTGCAGCTACTATAACGTCTTTTATTACCTCTTCATTTTTAATGTCTTTAACCTCATAATTATAATTTTTTATAAATGAATTATAATGATTCTTTTTCCCATGGAGCTTCTTACCTGATAACTTTATAAGCTTTTCAGCTTCATACAAATAATCAAAATTATCTCTATCTTCTTTTATACAAATACACCTAACATCATCATATATTTGCTTTATTTCTTCCATGAATTCTTCATCAAGATCTTTAAACAAATAATCCATATTGTGTTCTGTCTTATAATCCATTAGTGCTTCTATTAATTCCTTAAGATTTTCTTTACTATAACCTAGCGGTTGCATAAAGTAGTATTTCCCTTCAAAATCTTTTTTCTTTATTATTAATACATCTTTATGAATAGTATAGCAAGTATCACAAGCTTCTCTCCATATATATAAAGTTGTAAAAGAATATTCGCAACTTAAAAATTTATATGGGTTTATAAAATTTTCTAATATATTCTTATCCTCAAGCACAAGTCTTTTAAAAATCATTATATCAACCTTTCCCTTCAATATGAGACATAAATATATTTATCTATTTACATCAATACATCATTATACACTATTCACTAGATTTGTGCAAATAGATTATTTTATTTTTCTATTAACTATTTCCATAATGATTATTTCATAATAATTGTTATTGTATTTTACTATATCATTATATCATGGTATTGTGATATAGTAAACACTAATATAAAATAAAAATATCATTACAATCTTAGGAGGCGTTGCGTACTTTGGACAATATTTCTTTTATACTAGCATTTTCGGCAGGTTTACTATCTTTTTTATCCCCCTGTGTATTACCACTAGTACCTGCGTATATTAGTTACTTAACTGGCACCGCCATTAATGAGTTAGATAATAAAAAAGCTAAGCTTATTATCTTATCTAAATCTTTTGGATTTGTGATTGGTTTTTCCATTATATTTGTTATAATGGGAGCTTCTATAACCACAGTTGGAAAGCTATTTACCGATAATCAAAATATCTTTAGAAAAATCAGCGGAGTTTTAATGATAGTATTTGGTTTTCATACAATGGGTTTATTAAAAATTAAACTACTTTATAGAGAAAAAAGATTTTTCTCCTTTAATAAAGCTAGCGGTAAGTTTGGTCCTATTCTTATGGGAATGGCTTTTGCTGCAGGTTGGACTCCCTGTATTGGACCCATCTTATCATCTATCCTAATGTACGCCAGTAGTTTTGATACTATAGGCAAAGGTATCCTTTTGCTCTATATATATTCATTAGGTCTAGCTGTTCCATTTATATTAACTGCAGTTGCTATAGGTAGCTTTACAAAACACAAAAATACAATTTTCAAATACCTTCCTATAATATCTTATATAAGTGGCATACTGTTAGTAACAATGGGTATTCTTATTTTTACTGATAAAGTAACTAAATTGAGCAACTATCTAAATTTTTTTAATTTTTAATTGATTGGAGGATAATAATGAAAAAACTTATTTTACCATTACTTGTTGTCTTATTATTTGGCATAAGTATTTATACTGTAACTAATTACAATAAAAACAAAGCAAATGATTTAATTATAGCTAAAGAGGAGAAATCAAAGGTAAATAATATAACTCCAGATGTGTATTCCACAAATGAAAATGCTACTTCTGATAAAAAACCAGCTTTAGATTTTAAACTAAAAGATCTAAACGGCAAAGATGTATCTCTTAGTGACTATAAAGGCAAAAAAGTATTTCTAAATTTTTGGGCAAGTTGGTGTCCCCCTTGCAAAGCCGAAATGCCTGATATTGAAAAACTATATAATGAAACTAATGATACTGATTTAGTAATACTTGCTGTAAATGTTGGCGAAATCAAAAGTGACGTAACCTCTTTTCTTAATGACAATAAATACAACTTTACAGTTTTGTTGGATTCAGATCAAAATATAAGTAATCAATATAATATTAAAGGTATTCCAACCTCCTTCTTTATTGATACAGAAGGTAATATTGTTTCAAGTAAAGTTGGCGGCATGTCACTCGACGAAATGAAATCCTATATTAGTAAATTATAAATTTATCACCACTTTAAAATAAAAACCATTAGAAAATTGATATCGATTTTCTAATGGTTTTTTACTTATCTTATCATTATTCTATTTATATATATCTGAGAATTCTATTGATAGATTTTCTTCATAGTTTGTTTCAAATACCTCTCTGTTTTTAAAACTTTTTTCTTCTTGCTCCTTATCAACCTTAATAACTGGCAAGTTAATAATAAATTCACTTCCCATTTCCTCTACACTATTTACAGAAATTTTACCCTCATGCATTTCTACAAGCGACTTTACTAATGCAAGCCCTATACCACTGCCTTCATTCTGCCTTGATGTAGAT
>NZ_JBNMNU010000076.1:0-19964 GCF_051278035.1 Clostridium sp. | reverse complement strand
ATTATACTAATAATACCACTTTTAAAGACTTTGTCAAATTTTTATCAATGTTAAAAAGTGTAATTATTAAAATAAAGAAACAAGTTAGAAATTGAATTAGTTCTATATTTTTAGCTATATTAGGCGTTTTAGAGCATGTATAAAGATAATGAACTCTTTGATTTGTGCTTGCATCATAACATTAAGTTTACTTAATTGTGTGTTTTTAATATTCTGAATATTGCAAGATTTTCGTTAATATGAATTTTATATGTTTTGGAATTACTTGTAAATATAAAAAAATAGCACCTCAAAGCTACTAGTATATGACTAGAGTTAGCTTCTTGGTACTATAATTCATTTGGTATAAAAATACATAAAGCATATCAATGAATGAATTAACGCATTGTCACCTCATTTCATAACTGTTTACATTGTTAATTAAATAATTATTTTTTAAAATTAATTTTTTTTCTAATACGCTAATTCCCACCCTTTACCGACATCTACCCACTTTTTATTGTGCGAATACTTATCAAGCTCCTCGCATGTTAGTTTAATAGCTGAATTGCTGCTTCCACAGGCAGGATAAACAGTTTCAAATCGCTTAAGAGATTCATCCAAAAATACAGGCACATCATTTTCTAGGCCAAAGGGGCATACTCCACCTACTGCATGTCCTGTGTACTCAAGTGTTTCATCTGGTGTCATCATCTTTGCTTTAAAACCAAATTCATCCTTAAATTTCCTGTTATCTGTCTTTGCATCTCCTGCCGTAACTATTAACATGGCACCGTCTCCATCTTTAAAACAGATAGTTTTAGCAATTCTTGCTCCCTCAACACCTAGCGCTTGTGCTGCAAGTTCAACCGTTGCACTAGAGGTTTCAAACTCTAAAATCTCTTTATCTTTACCCCATTTTTTAAAATACTCTTGCACTTTTTCTATTGCCATAATTTATCATCCTTTCGTTATTTAGACTTATTTAGTATTAACGACTCTTTTTTTCCATTCCATTCTATATCGATTGTAATATCTCTATCAGTAGATTTTGGCATTCCTACTGTGAATTTCAATTTACCAGTATGCACCTTAGTATTTTCAAGTGTGAATTCACCCTCTTCTCCTTCGTTAGAACTATCTATTGAGTAATTGACTTCCTTTACTTTATCATCACCTTTCCCAATGTATTTGATTGTGTAATAAGTGTCATGTGCTTCCTCATTACCATCAATCTTATAGTCTACAGTCCAATTTGGACTAGCGCCTTCATAATTTATTACTAAATCATGAAGATTACAACGTAAATTATGACTAAGTTTGTAAAGTGCTTCAGTATTTTTTTTATCGTTTGGATTTATAACTACATAACTTAAATATTCATTAATAAAATTCCAATTCTCAGAAACACCTTTCCATCTACTCTTAACTCTGTCTAAATCATTCATATACCTCAAAAGTTCACTTAGTGAATCAGATAATTGCTTATGGTTTTCAATACTCGCATATGAAGTGGAACCTAAGGTATATACAGCTGTTTGTAAGTTGGCGTATGTGTGCATATAATAAAAAATTTTATCATTATCATCAAATTTACTGGAGTCAGACGCAAAATTTGCTTGTACATTTGATAAACTATACATAAACAACTCATCTGCGTTTTTCTTATGTTCCTTTAAAATAATATAATTATATGCGCCAAATAATAAACTAATTATTAGAGCTATTAATAATTGGTGGCGTTTTTTCACTACAATTTCCCCCTTTAACATGAATTATAGTTTCCCTACATCCTATATGATAACATATATTTTAAATATTAAACAATATAACAAATTTTATAACATTTAGATACAATAAAACACACAATAATTTCGTTTCTGTCTAGATAATTCTATGTGAGTAGTATCTTGAAACATAGTTTATGCTACGACTTATTGCCTTTTTTGGCAATTTACTAAATTTGTATTTAAAGATGATATACATAAGCAATGCATCTAATCCCCATTGTAGCGCCGTAATCCACCATACCGCTGTAACTGGGTATTTTGAAACATGTATAAAATAATAGGTTAAAGGTAGCCGTATAACCCAACTAGTAAAACATGAAATAAAAAATGGACTTTTAACATCTCCCATTCCTTTTAATGCACCAGCAAAAACCATTGATATACCTATAAATGGTTGCTCCAATGCTCCAATCGCAAGACATTTGCCTGCTAAATAGGCAACTTTTTTTTCGTCTTCATTTACAAAAAAATCCACCAAGATATTTGACATAAATAAGAATATTATTGCAAATATGCTCATCATAAAGATAGCATAAAAAACACAGCTATATGTAGATTTTTTCGCCTTTTTAAAATCTCTTTTTCCAGTATTAATTCCTACTAAAGCAATGACAGCTATCCCGAATCCAATACTGGGCATAACCGAAATCCCTTCTATCATATTAGCTATTTCATCAGCTGCAAAAGAAACACTGCCTGATTTAATTATAATAGCAACACATATGAGTTTGCTAATACTGAAAGTCGCCTCTTCTAATGAACAAGGAATAGCTAAGGACAATATTCTTTTGATATCTTTAGGCGAAATTCTAAAAGTAAAAAAAGATTTAACCTTGATTTTAGACTTTGAAATAACATAATAAAAAGAAAATATAAAACCACACGAATATGCAATCGCAGAAGCTATAGCAGCACCTCCTATACCCCTTGCCTTAAACACAATTCCAAAAATCAATACATAATTCAAAGTTATTTTAAAAGAAATTACAACTAATGAACATATGAATGGTATAAAAGTATTTCCGTATCCTATTAAAATAGAATTTAAAAGCCTCATATTCATACTAAAAAACATGGCTATAGAATTTATTCTTATAAATGAATAACCTATATCTAATACTTTATTCCTTGCACCGAGTATATAAAGAAACTGTTTCCCAAAAGTAAAGATTAATATAGTAATAATCAAACAAATGAAAGCGCCTAAAATAAATCCTATTGTAGCGAATTTCTCAGCATTTTTATACTGTTTTGAACCTACTAATCTAGAAACTAGTGAAACAATGCCTATACAAAGTCCACCAGAAATAAATATTTCAATAAATGAATTTGTTAAATTGTTACTTAACCCCACTGCACTTACAGCTATATTCCCACCGTATCTCCCAATCATCATTAAATCAAAAATAGACATTAACGTATATATTGTTATCTCCGCAACTACCGGTAGCGAAGTATTGAGTACTTCGTTGGTTGTTTCACTACTTGCCATGCATAATATACCTCACAACATCAATTATTATTATTATTAAGTATATTAGTTGAACCAATAAAAAATATCTATCTGAATAAACAGATAGATATTTTTTATCTTAGTACTTATCTTCTATAAATTTTATTCTATCATATAGCATTTTGTTTACAGGCGTAGAGATGCCATATATTTTACCCATCTTCAATACCTCACCTGCAAATAATTCTACTTCGCTATAACGTCTTGCTTCCATATCCTGGCGCATTGACGGCTTACCCTTTGGATTTAATGTTCCTAATATCTTAAGCCAATAGTTCATATCGGTTACCGTTAAGTTAATTCCTGCCTTTTCAGACAATGCTATAACCTCCCTCATAGCAGAAATCACCGCGTTTCTTGCTTCACCTACTCTTTGAATTTCACCATAATCACTTTCATATACAGCAACCGTTTGATTTACGCCAACATTTAGCATAAACTTACCCCATTGTCTCTTGTACATATCAGTATCCACTTCATATGGAACTTCCATCTTTTCAAAAAACTCTGAAACCCTCTTAACCTTTTGTGATACAATGCCTGGCTCTTTTTCTCCAATGCAGAGCATTCCCATATTATGATATGTTAATTCATTTCCTTCTTTAACCGCGTCCATCCCTTGTGCCACACAATATAAGATTTTATCCATTCCGTAAACTTCACCAATAATAGCCTCACTTGTAATTCCATTTAATGCAGATAAAATAATAGTGTGTTCACCTACTTGGTTCCTTACAGCTTGTATAGCATCTGTAAGGTTACTGTATTTTACAGCAAAAATAATTAAGTCTGCAGGTTCGCATATATCTTCCGAGGTAACATAATTAAACTCGCAGTGTTCACCATTGCAATACACATGGTTTTTTTCATATTTTTCTATTCTAGAGCTGTCAGCAATAAACTTCAAATTTTCAGTCGTCATTTTCTTCGATAGACGATTTCCAAATAAGATTCCTAATGCTCCGAGTCCGATAATTGATACTCTTTTAATCTCCATACGTATTCTCACTCATTTCATTAAAATTATTTTTTCTTGATATTGCTTTTATTATATTATAAATCATGCTTTTATATAGTGCAATCTCAGTTTGCTAAAATTGATAAATAACTTAATAATATTGTTTTAAATACGAAAGTTAGCACATAAAATTAAATATAACCACATATTGAAATGTAGACGCAAAAATAGAACGTACTAATTTTGATTTTATAGTGATATAAAGGGGGAACATTACGGAAAACAAAGTAGAAAATTCAATAATAAAGGCATTAAAAACCCATAAGAAAATGGTTATAGGTATTATAATTTCTCTTTGGGCTATACTTGCTATATATCTTGGAATGGCAATATATTTCATGAATCATTTTTATTTCGGTTATTCAATAAATGCCATTAATGTTTCAGGTAAAAATGTAGAGGTAGTAAATACGCAATTGGCATCTAAGCTTCATACTTATGCATTAAATATAAAAGAACGTGGCGGAAAAAACGAACAAATTAAAGGAGAAGAAGTTGGATTAAGTTATAACTCCGATGGAAAATTTAAGGACTTCAAAGATAAACAAAATCCGTATAAATGGGTTGGAGCAGTTTTTAACTCTAAAAATTCTCGTATGATAGAAGGAGTTAAATACGACAAATTACTTTTAAAAGAACGACTTATTAAGCTTTCTTGTTTTAATAGCAGTAACATAGTCGAGCCTAAAAATGCCAGCTTTAAGTATACAGATGATGGTTATGTAATTGAAAGTGAAGTTGATGGAACCAAGGTAAGTAGTGACATTTTACATGGTTATGTGGCGGCCGCAATCCTTAAAGAAGAAACTACAATAGATTTGGAATCAATTAATTGCTATGTTAAGTCACAGTACACTTCAAAATCTCAAAAAACCATCGACACTTTAAACTCACTTAACAAATATGCTACTTCAAAAGTCACATATACTTTCGGAAAACAGAAGGAGACTTTAGATGCCTCTACAATAAATAAATGGCTTACAGTTGACGAGAATCTTAACGTCACATTTGATGAAAAAGAAGCCAAAAATTATATAGATGTACTTTCTATAAGTCATAATACAATCGGCGCTACGAGGAATTTTATTACATCGAAAAGAAAGACAATAACGGTCGGTGGCGGTGATTACGGTTGGTCCATTAACAGAATTAAAGAGACGCAAGCTCTAATTGCTGCACTAAAAGCAGGTCAAACTATAGCAAAAGAACCAGAATACATTCAAACTGCATCCTCTCATAGTAGTAATGATATTGGAAATACCTATGTGGAAATAGATCTTACAAATCAACATTTATGGTTTTAAAAAAATGGCACTCTAATATCACAAGGAGACATTGTCACAGGAAACATAAGTTCTAATCATGGAACACCACGGGGCATTTATAAATTAAAATACAAACTAAAAGATGCTGTTCTAAGGGGTGCAGATTATGCCGCTCCTGTTAGCTTTTGGATGCCATTCAACGGCGGCATAGGAATTCATGATGCAAACTGGCGAGGTTCATTTGGAGGAAATATATATAAGACATCTGGTTCTCATGGTTGTATAAATTCACCTTACTATTTGGCAAAAGCAATCTTTAATAACATCGAGGCAGGTATTCCAGTTGTTTGTTACAATTGAAAATGAGGTGACATCCAGTCGCCTCATTTTTCTTGATATGATTGTTACTTTAATTAAGATGAGTTATAATTATACATATTTATGAAGTAAATTAATTATAATTGGGGGATATAAAATGTGGACTCGTAAATTCTTGAAAAATAGAGCAAAGGCAGTTTTAAAAATTTCTTATTGGAATGCATTTGTAGTTAGTTTAGTTTTAGCAATTATTGGAAGCAGCGATAATAATTTTATTGATATAAACAACTTCAACTGGAGTTTTGGTGATAAAACACCAATCAGTGGATTTAATCTTTTCGGCATAAATATTACTAGTATATTTCCATTTTTACTTTTAATTACTTTCATAACCTTAATCACAATATTTGTAATTGCATTGGCAGTTCGTATACTTTTAGGATATACCCTTGAAGTAGGAGGAAGACGTTACTTTGTGCAATCAGCACAAAATAATATAAATCTGAATTATTTAGGATATGGTTTTGGCTTTGGAAGGTATTTTAATATCATAAAAACCATGCTTTGGAGAAGTATTGTAACCTTTCTTTGGTTCTTGTTACTTATCATACCGGGAATTATAAAATCATATGCTTACAGAATGGTACCCTATATATTATCAGACAATCCAAACATTGATTACAAACGTGCACTAGAATTAAGTGATAAAATGACCGACGGTGAAAAACTAGATATGTGGATATTAGATCTCTCATTTATCGGATGGTATTTATTAGGCACATTACTATTTTTCGTCGGAGCCTTTTTTGTTATGCCTTATGAAAACGCTACAAAAGCAGAATTGTATCTAGAATTACGCCAAAACGCACTAGATAAAGGTCTTTGCAGCTATCAAGAACTTCAAATAAAGCAGACTTTTTAGTTCTTTATAAATAAAATATTATATTTTTTTTTAAAAGGGAGTTTTAAAATGGAGATTACAAAGATAAACGAGTATGATATTGATGATAAATTAGAAAAAAGAATACAAAATTTATTAATACAAAGTTTTCCAGACATCTATCCAAAGGATAGAATATATTATAAACAAATACCACATTTTAGATATTTAGCATTTGATAAAGATGTTTTGATAGGACATGTAGGCTTAGACTATAGAGTAATGAATTTAAATGGTATGGTTATAAGCGTCTTAGGCATAGTAGATATTTGTATAAAAGAAGAATATAGAGGTAATGGTCTAGCTTCTAAATTACTGCAAACAATTGAAAGTTTCTCAGCAGCTCATAGTTTAGATTTTTTACTGTTATTTACTGATATTGAGTCATTTTATCTGAAAAATGGTTTCATATCGGTAAATAACACATGTAAGTGGACAAAAATAGATGAACATAAAATATTAGGTACTGGAGAAGAACTAATTAAAGAGTTAATGATTAAGCCAACCGGAAACAGAGTTTGGAAAGATGGGTACTTAGATATGTTAGGTTATATGTACTAAATTAAATTAGCTTGTCATTTAAGACAAGCATGTATTCGTCAGTAAATACCATTTGGGCCTTATTAAGCGCAGTTTTAGGGTTTGCTCTTATGTTTGGAGCGAGTAAGTATGGAATTAAAACGACCTATTCTACTTGAAAATGAGTTCTGTATTTAGCAGGGCTCATTTTATTTGATTCTCACCGGCATCTGTCATTATTATAAGCTTTAACAGCTTCCAAGTTAAATAATAATCCCCCCAATATTTAAAACGAATATGTTATATAATTGTAACAATTTTGTAATCTATGACACAAGTATAAGTAGTAATATAAAGGTATAGATATAACATAATTCTACATTGAGGTTGATAATATTACAAAAATGTACAAGCCTTATTGAAGCATTATTATATTAACTACTGTTAATTGTTACTTACAAATAAAATGTTAATGGAGTGGTGATTATGAATAAAAACAAAAGAATTAGTAAGAAAACTATAAAAACAAAATTATTCTTTAGTTGTATTGTTTTAATATTAATAGGTACGATCACAATAGTCAAAAGCTTTCCTGAAGAAGACGTTAACGCAGAACCTGTAACTATAGCAGTTACTACTACAATTAATGGTGGATCACAAAAAAATAATGAAATCAGTAATAAACCAATAAAAATCACCCCCGAACATGAACAAGTCGAAAAAATTATTTATGATGCTGAAAAAGTAAGTTCCATTGTAGCTTATAAAGAAAAAAATGCTGGCAATAAAATTGCCTTTCTCACCTTTGATGATGGTCCCTCTACTACAGTGACCCCCATAGTACTAGATACTTTAAAACAGTATAATATTAAAGCAACATTTTTTTTGCTCGGAGAAAATATAGAAAAGAATGAAAAAAGCAAAGAACTAGTAAAACGTGAATTTAATGAAGGACATGCAATAGGTAATCATACGTATTCTCATAATAGAGGCAGATTGTTATTCCCTAACAACAAAGTTAATGTACCTGTATTCATGGATGATGTAAATAAAAATGATAAGGCATTAAAAAACATCCTTAGTAATGGTTTTAATACAAGGCTTTTGAGACTTCCAGGAGGATATATGTCAAGAACATATTATAGAGATCCAAACTTACCAGAGCTTAATGCAAGGCTTTCGGAAAAAAATATAATTAGTATAGATTGGAATATAGAAATTGGAGACGCAGCGGGCACGAGGAATAAAAGTTCAAAAGAGTTATTGACCATATTAAAGGAACAAGTTGGAACAACACCAAAAGTAATTATACTGATGCATGACACCTATGGTAAAATGCAAACTGCTAATGCATTACCGCAAATTATACAATATTTAAAAGAACAAGGATATGATTTTGGAACAATAAAATAGAGTACTAAATTTATATGCCCTAGCCGCATATAAATTTAGTATTTATTTATTTTTTTTTGCCAATCATCCACATAACTACCAGTAGCCCAATGTGACATTACCGGTATTTCTCCTGCTTTAAGCTCCAAAGTCAACAAATTTTCATTGAGGTTATTACCTTCTATAGTAAAAACCATTAATTTTGCAGCAGTTAGAACAACAACAAAATCTCTATTAGGTGAGGAATAAGCATCCACTGCACTAGGCACCTTTGTTTTTATGACGTTAAAAGAAGGATATAAATTATCATAGGTAGTTAAAGATTTAGGTGTAGCATAAGAAATATCAAAATCTACAAGTGATTGTTCACTATTGATTTTGGTTTCCATTCTTCCTATTAGTATCCATCGTCCACTTCTTCTTATCACGCCCCAATTACCATCCACATTTTTCAAATTTTTGCTTTGAATGTTTTTAGATATATCTAAAATCGAGCCTGGCAAAGTGGACTTTTCTATTTCTCTTCCCAATATGCTTGTAAGTTTTATGGATTCTCCCATTAGATTATCTATTGGAAGTATTTTAAGCTGATTATTACAGTAATCTTTTTCTAAATTATTGTTATTTACATCTTGTACATTTTCTGTAGAAATATAATTGCTACCTGAAAATTTAATAGTAATGTTACCTTCTCTTTTGCCGTAATTTATTTGCTTTGAATCTATATCTATCGGTTTAGTAGAATCAATTGAATTAACTGGATAAGTCCAAAGTACATCCTTAGCATCTCCATTTTCTATTTTCTTACTTATTCCTACTTTCCAAAATCCATCTTGCCTTGGAAGTAGTAAATCTTTAGTTTCAGCAATGGGAAGAAGTTTAGAGTTTACTGAACTAATCCATATGGTTTTATATAAATATTTATTCCCTCCAGCTCCTACTTTAGGGTTTTTATACCTTAGTCCAAGTAATAGTCCTGACTTAGATCTTATTTCCTTTTCCGCATTACTTATTAAAATTTTCGTATTCTCTTCTTTTTCTTTATTATGAGTAAGATTGGCACTAGTATCTTTTTCTTTATGAAAATATAGCAAAATATCCTCATATTTCTTTATCAAAGTTACATCATTAAGCTTTATGTACTCATCATAAAAAATATCATCGGAGTTAATGGTAATAATTTGAACATTATCATTTGTATTCCTAAAGATTTAGCACTTATTTTTATAACATTCCAAAAATAGCTACTAGTGTCCACAGATTTTACTTTATATTTAGATTCCTTAGAGGTGTTACCATTAAAATCAACTGTAGTTCCACTGAAATAAGCAACCTGTCCAATTAATTGTTTTGCCTTTTTATCATTTATTGTAGCACCATCAATAGAAACATATTTTTCTACTGTCCAGCTTCCTTCTATAGGAGAGACAGTGAGTTTTTTATGTAATACTTGAGTGTTTAAAGTTAATCCTACATATTGACTCCATATAAAAACTATAATGGAAAATAGGATAAAAAATAAACATAATAATTTTTTCACTTAGAGTCACCTCTTATACATTTTAATTGTATTATTTCTTATGTTGTTAAAGGTACTAATATTCTAACCTCTGTACCCGTGCCGCATTCACTTAAAATATCAAGTTTACCATTATGCATTTCTATAATTTCTTTACAGAGAGAGAGACCTATTCCATTTTGTGACATACTTGTTCTGCCTTTAAAAAATTTTTCTGTTACTTTAGGTAAATCCCCTGCTGGAATACCTATTCCATTATCCTTTATAATAACGCAAATATTATCACTGTAAATGCACACTTCTAATGTTACATTACCCCCTTCTTTTGTAAAATTAAAAGCATTATCTAAAATGTTAATAATAACTTGATTTATCCTTTTTTTATCTGCAAAAACTGGCGGTAAATTTTCTTCTATTTTGCAAGTAAACACAATACTTCGCCGTATGGACTTTGGCATAAATTGTTTTTCTATGTAGGCTATAATACTTTGAATGTTTACATATTCCTTTGTAAGTGGTGCTTTTCCAGATATAAATTTAGAAAAATCTAGCAACTCTTCCACCATTACCGTAAGTTTATCACTTTCCTTTTCTATGATGTTAAGTCCATCTAAAATTTCTTCTCTATCTTCTAACGTTCCAGAACTAATAGTTGCCGCCCACCCCTTTATGGATGTAAGGGGTGTCCTAAGTTCATGAGAAACAGACGCAATAAATTCATTTTTTAATTTTTGGTTTTTTTGAATTTCTTCTGCCATAAAATTAAATGTATCGGATTGTTCTCCAATTTCATCATTTCTTCTTTTTTCAAGTCTTTCAGTGAAGTTTCCAGACGCAAATATCTTAGCTAGGTTTTTCACTTCCTCTAATGGACCTACAATAGTATTAGAAATAAATATACTGGAACCACCAAAAATCACAATAACCAGTGCTCCAACACTTAAGAAAAGAAATATTATTTTACAAATCAGCGCATCTACCTCAGATAAAGGCGTAACGAAACGTAAAACACCCTCTATTTTATTATAGGATTTTAATGGGTAAGAAACGTACATGAATTTTTCTTTTGTGCCCTTATCTTTCTTAATAAAAGTTCCAAGTTCACCTTGTAATGCTTTTTTAACATCATCGTCTTGAATGGGATTATAATCAAAATTACCAATGGAATCCATTAGCATCATTCCTGAGTCATCAATAATTTGGACCTCAGCGGAGGTGTTTTTCCAAAAGATATCAGCGTTATTTTCCACATTTTCCTTTAGACTAGATGAAGAAAAATTATTATTATAAAAATCAACCGAACTCTTAATTTGTTTTGAAAGGAGTGCCTCCGTATTTTTATAGTAATATTTACCTACAGAAACAGTAATAACAACTTCTAGGGTGATTACAGTGAAAACAATCACTAATAGATAACTCCAAATAAGTCTGGCTTTTATACCTCTCAATTTATCACCTCTTTTTCCATCTATACCCAAAACCCCATACTGTTTCAATATACTCAGGTTTAGAAGGAGTAGTTTCAATTTTTTCTCTAAGACGTCGTATATTAACATCTACAATTTTAGAGTCTCCAAAGTAATCATAATTCCATACTGTGTTTAATAAATCATCTCTACTAAACGCTTTTTCTTCATTTTCCATGAAGGTCTTCAAAAGCAAGTATTCTTTAGGAGTTAAATCTAGAAGCTGACGATTTTTATATACCTTCATTGAATCAGTATCTATGATAAAGCACCCAGAATTTAATTGTTTTAGATTTTTATCTTCACTATTATTCATTCGTCTAAGCAAGGCATTTGCTCTTGCAATAAGTTCTAGTGGATTAAATGGTTTTACCATGTAATCATCAGCACCATACTCAAGGCCCATGATTTTATCCATATCTTGTCCTCTAGCAGTAAGCATGATAATACCCAAATCCGGAAAATCATTTCTTAGAAATTCACAGGTTTTAAATCCATCCATACCAGGAAGAGTTATATCTAAAATTATTAAATCAGGCTTCTCCGAATTTACTTTTTCTAACCCTTCTTCTCCAGATATGGCTTCAAACACTAAAAAATTATTTCTTTGAAAGTTAATTTTAATAAAACCTCTAATTGATTCCTCATCTTCGATAAGGAGCACTTTTTTTTTCATAATCTCACCTCTTACATAGAACGCAATAATCTTATACATTAAGCATTCTATATTATCAGTTATGATTATAACATAATTGAGCTATGAAATTTTAAAAGCAGTAATATTGTAATTGTTTTGTAATAACTCCGTAATTAGGATTAGAGCACTATATTCCTATCTAAACCTGGTGAGCAATATATTTTCTAATTTAAAAACAGCTTATTTTTACACTATGTAAAAATAAGCTGTTTATATTTGTAATTATAGCTCAGCAGTAGCCGTCAAAACCGCACGACCGAGTGTGTGACTAAACATATTGAATCCAAGAGCTGATGGCGTTGCGTTAATTGGAACTCCTATATCCTCAATATCTAGTGCATGAATAACAATTAAATACCTATGTACTCCATGCCCACTTGGTGGTGCAGCACCCATAAAACGTGCACTACTTGCGTCATTATGTAATTGAATTGCACCTTTAGGAAGTTCTAGCCCGTTGTCATCTCCTGATCCCGTTTTAAGTTCACCAACCGTCGCAGGAATATTCGCAACTGCCCAATGCCAAAATCCCGCACCAGTTGGCGCATCAGGATCATATACAGTTACTGCATAGCTCTTTGTACCTTTTGGAGCACCATGCCAAGACAACTGTGGCGAGATATCCTTCCCACCTTTTACACCAGCCATTCCCGATAACTGAGCTAAAGCAAATGGCTGTCCATCTGTAACATCTGTACTGTTGACTTGAAAGCTTGCCGCCTTTGGTAGTTTTGCAAATAAATCATTAGTCATAATTATTTCCTCCTAACCTATTTTAGTTTACTAAATAAATTAATTCTAATTATTGTCATAACTATATACTTCTACAAGTGAATATAATTTCCTTTAATTATAACAGTATATACTGAAATCTGATATCCAGCCTTTAATTCTTCAGAATCAATACTTAAATTCTCTATATCTAAGCTACTATCTCTGCTAGTAATTTAGAGAAATATGCTGCATGTTCCTTTTCTTCTGCTATTATAATCGACAACATTTCCGAAACATTATTTTGAGATGATTTTTCATACATTTGTGTATAAATGTTTATTGTTAACTCTTCTGATTTAAGCGCATGAGTAATCGCTGTCTTTAAATTTGTAAAAGAATCCCTAGGATTCTCTTCTTTATTAAAAGCCTGATTTTCTATTAAATTTCTCAAGTATTCGGTTACTAATGGATCAAATAGATATTCGGAATCAACTTGTTTAGTAGCTATTAATTGATCAAAAAGTTTTCTAAACTTCTCTTTATGAATGAATTCTTGACCAGCTGCAACTAATAAAAATTCTTTAGTTTTTCCGATTGTATGGTTAGCTCCATTAATGTAAAAATTGTACCCTTCGTCTTCCATTAGCATAGCAACCTTAAACATTTCAGATTCAGTAAATGTGTTATTTGTCATAAAACCATCTCCTCTTAATTTATTTATTATATACTATTCACTAAATACTTCTTAGTATTTCATTAAGTTTGATAATAATTTTACAATAGTCAGTATAAATAGTAAATTGGCTAACAGCCCATAAATATATTCATCTGTCAGACTATTCTTATATTGCTCAATTAAGGTTAAACTTAAGTTGTCTAATTAAAAATATAAGGATGGAGGGATAGTAATGACTAAACTTAAACAAGTCTATAAATGCGAACTATGTGGTAACATGGTTGAGATTGTACATGAAAGTGGCGGTGTTTTAGTTTGTTGCGGACAACCAATGACATTACAAATTGAAAATACCGTGGATGCAGCAAAAGAAAAACATGTGCCAGTTGTTGAAAATGTCAAAGGTGGCGTTCTCGTTAAAGTCGGTGCTGTTGAACATCCAATGTTAGAAGCACATTATATCGAATGGATAGAAGTTCAAACTGCTAAAAAAATATATAGAAAACATCTAAAACCTGGAGAAATACCTCAAGCTCTATTTCTTATAAATGAAGAAGTTTTAAGCATACGAGAATATTGTAATATTCACGGCTTATGGAAAGCATAAATAGTTTATAAATTAACATATTTTATAAAGTAGCAGTCACATCAATAATATGATGTGACTGCTACTTTATTTCGCCTTAAATAAAATTCATCATATATCTATAAAAAGCATCATACCTTTTGTATAGTAAATAAAAAATTAAATATCTGTAATACTAATTAAACTCCCCTTAAAGACTATAGCAAAAAGTGTTGGAAATCCGAGAGTATTTGGTAATGTTGCACTCGGTGCAATTTTGAATCTTTTCAAGCTTGATTTAACATATGTAGAAAAATTAATGGGCGAAACATTTAAACCAGAAATTGCAAATCAAAATTTACTTGCTTTTGAAGAGGGATATAAACTAACCAATTCTAAATTTCCTATAAAGGCTAAAGGCAATGATAATAGCATACTAATAAATGGAAATGAGGCAATAGCTCTAGGAGCCTTGGCGTCAGGTTGTAAATTTTACTCAGCCTATCCTATGACACCTTCTACAAGTATAATGAATTATCTTTCTTCTAAAATCAAGCTAGCTGAAATTGTAGTAGAACAAGCTGAGGATGAAATAGCAGCCATTAATATGGCTATTGGTGCATCTTACGCCGGGGCTCGTTCCATGACAGGTACCTCAGGCGGTGGTTTTGCATTAATGGTAGAAGCCATAGGATTATCTAGCATACTCGAAGTACCACTTGTAGTTGCAGAAATACAAAGACCAGGCCCAGCTACCGGTCTACCTACAAGAACTGAACAGAGCGATCTTAGATTTGTTATCAACTGTTCCCAAGGAGAATTTCCAAAGATGGTCATATCGCTAAGAACTCCTGAGGATTCCTTTTATCAAACTATAAGAGCATTTAATTTAGCCGACAAATATCAAATGCCAGTTATACTTCTCGGTGATCAATATCTTGCAGACTGCCAAAGAACTATAAAACCTTTTGATTTCAGCTCTGTTAAAATAGAAAGGCATTTATGTGACGCAGAATAATTAGATGGTAAAGATTATAAGCGATATGAAATAACAAAAACAGGAATTTCAAAACGGATAGTTCCAGGTGGTATATCTCATAATCCTGTTATGGTGGACAGTGATGAGCATGATGAATATGGACATATAACTGAATCCTCTTCAGTTAGAATTGAAATGAACGATAAAAGGCTTAGAAAAATGGAACTTTTTAAAAAGGAATTAATTGAGCCAGAATTTATAGGAGAAGATGAGTTTGATACATTACTTGTTGGATGGGGTTCTCTTTATAGCCCAATAAAGGAGGCAGTGAATCTTCTTAATCAAGATGGAAAAATCAAATATTCCGCATTAATATTTGGAGATATTTGGCCGTTACCAGAAGTTTTAATTAAAGAAAAGTCATATAAAGCAAAAAAACTCATTAATATTGAACAAAATGCCACAGGGCAATTAGCTTCACTTATTCGTGAAAATACTGGTATTGAATTCCATAGAAGCATTTTGAAATATGACGGCAGGCAAATCTCCGCCGAGGAAATATATAATAAACTAAAGGAGGTAAAGTAAAATGAAGGATTGTAGTATTTTAACAACTGAAACAGCCTGGTGTCCTGGTTGCGGCGACTTCGCCATATTAAATGCATTAAAGGAAACTCTTATTTCTCTAGGTAAAAAGCCTCATGAAGTACTTGTTGTAGGTGGCATAGGTCAAGCAGCTAAGACCCCGCAATATTTAAACACTAATGGATTTTCTGGTCTTCATGGAAGAGCATTACCTCCAGCCGCGGCCGCTAAAATCGTTAATAAGAATATGACCGTAATAATAGATACCGGAGACGGCGATTCCTATGGCGAGGGCGGAAATCACTTTATCCATAATATAAGAAGAAATGTAGATATAACGCATTTTGTTCATAATAATCAGATTTATGGGCTTACAAAAGGGCAAGCATCTCCAACCTCTGATGTTGGTCATGTAACTGCGGTTCAACCTTATGGTTCAAATAATGCCTCTATGAATCCGATGCTCCTGGCCATTTCTTTAGGTGCAGGGTTTGTAGCAAGGGCCTTTAGCGGAGACACTGAACATCTTAAGCATATAATGGAAGAAGCTATAAATTATAAAGGCTATGCACTAGTGGATATATTACAACCATGTATAAGTTTTAATAAAGTTAATACATTTCAGTGGTATAAAAAAAGAGTATATAAATTAGAAGATAGTTATGATGCAACTAATAAGCTTAATGCGATTGAAAAATCCATGGAGTGGGGCGATAAGATTCCACTCGGAATTTTATACAAAGAAATTAAACCTGATTTTCATGAGAAAATTGATTTCTTAAGAGATGGGCCTGCTCTAATAGATAAGGATATAGATTTAGAAAAAGTCAAAGGATTCATGCAAGACTTTATATAGATATCTCTTAAATATATGTATAAGGTACACATTCAAATTTAATAGAATATAATGAAAATATATTCTACTTTTGAGGTGATAAATATGATCTATCGTAATCCCGACAACCAGTGTCCTTCTGGCTCAGTACCTTATATCGTCAGAGAGAAGGATACTTTAGGAAATATAGCATTTTTCTATAATGCCACTGTACAAGATATCATCCAGTCAAATCCGGGCATAAACCCAAATTCTTTACAGATAGGGCAGCAAATTTGTGTCCCTCTAAAACTTCAGATGTATCCATCTTGCCCGACAACTAATTACTATGTTGTTGTTGAAGGAGATAGCCTAAGCTCAATAGCAAACTACTTTAATATTACAGCTCAGCAGCTGCTATATTCAAACTATGGAATTGAACCTGATGATTTGTATTTAGATCAGATATTATGCATACCGGTTACACCTCCTCTTGTATACGTTGAAATTAACGTTAATGAAGGTCGCCTTGTAGTATACCGAAACGCAAATGTGTTTAAAACATACAGAATCGGGCTTGAGAACCCTTTGATCCTAGTTCCTAGGGGTACTTTCAAAGTAGTAAATAAACAGGTAGACCCCGGGGTAACCCGTGGCGCAAGATGGCTCGGACTTTCTGAACCTGGTTTCGGTATACAAGGGACAAATAATCCGCAATTTATTGAAAACGTATCAGAGGGGCGTAGCATTGTGTTGTCCAACAGAGATGTAAGCGAGCTCTTTAACCTTATACCTGTAGTTACAACCGTAAGGATACTGTGATGGTATCACTTAATATTTCGATTTCGAGGTGGTTTCTGTGATCTATCCAGATTTTAATCGTCAATGTCCTGCAAACACATTCGCTTATGCAGTACAAACTGCTGATACGTTGTATAAAATTGCAAGCAAATTTAATACAACACTAGCCGCAGTTATTTCATCAAACCCAGACATAAATCCTTATAATTTAAGGGTAGACCAACTGGTTTGTATACCTATGCAACAGCCACAGGCCCCTACATGTCCAATTGGAACTTCTCCATACGAAGTAAAAAAAGGAGATACATTAGCCGCTATAGCTAATAAATTTAATACTACTATTAAATCTATTCTCTTGGTAAATCCAAGCATTGTTCCCGAGAATTTACGCATAGGGCAGCAAATCTGTGTATCACAAGAAAAAACAGTACAGCCACTCTGCTCGATGCTTAACACATATGTTATCCGAAAAGGCGAAACTTTTGCTTTAATTGCAAAAGCATTTAATATACCCCTTCAGAGCTTATTAGATGTAAACCCCGGAGTAGCCCCTACTAATTTGTATGAAGGGCTAGTAATATGTGTGCCTATTTCGCCAATTCCTTTTAGCATTACTATAAATACTATGGCGAAAACTCTCACCTTGTACAGAAACGGAAGTTTTTTTAAGGCGTATCCTGTTGCCGTAGGTAAACCTACAACTCCTACTCCTAAAGGAACTTTTACCATAGCAAACAAACAGGTTAATCCTGGAGGCCCTTTTGGGTCCAGATGGATGGGTTTGTCAAAACCCCATTACGGTATACACGGCACCAATAATCCACCTTCAATAGGTACAGCTGCCTCAAACGGTTGTGTGAGAATGTATGCAAATGACGTGGAGGACCTTTTCAATTATGCGAGAGTAGGTACTGTGGTTAGGATATTCTAACATTACTTGAAAATACTTTCACATGGTTCGTTAAAAATCAACCTAAAGAGAATAAACAATGGAGTTCATAATATGAACTCCATTGTTTATTTTAATGATGTCGTATTTTATTATACTTTGTCTTCACGCCAGTTATTTAAAAATTCTTTTAAATTATCAAATGTTGGACTTTTCGCATTTCTAACATAATACCCTGAAGTTGCAACTCCGAGTATTAAGGATTGCTCTGGACTTAGGCTAAGAATTTGCCCTAGACAAAAACCTGCATTAAAATTATCTCCAGCGCCTGTTGTTAGTATTGGACTAGCTGTATAAGGGCCATCAACATGATAGTAGTTTTCGTTAACTACGGCTGTCGCTTCTACTGTTGGGTGTATAACAAGACAATATATATCTATTTTACTTGATATTTGCTCTGTTAGTTCTTTTAATTTAATTTCATCACTGTCATCAGATTTATATCCATTCACCTCTAAAACTTCAGCTATTTCAACAGCTTCTTTAAAATTAAGTCCAAGTATTACATTGAAGCATTTACTAAACTTTTGTATAAGCGAAAGAGCTTCAATAATATCTTCATTGGTCCTTTTCTCCGGATCCGCCAAATCAAAGAATACGAATCTTTTCCCTTTACTATTATCAATACGAGGGAGAACCTCTTCTATTATTCCACTCCATATACTACTCATATGTGGAAGCATAGTCCAATTTTCGAGCCCAAAAAGACTTGAATCATTTATAAGTTCTGTAAGCTTAGGTATACCAATGATTTTTTTTATATTTTCCCAGTTAACATCATTGAGAGAATCAAGTTTACCAATCATTAGTTTTCCATCATCAAATTCAAGAGCATCTGTAGTTCCAGGACTTGCTATCGAATAAACCTTTCCATTTTCATTCATATGCTGAAAAACATTGTCTATTTGAGGATACCCAAGTGCTCCAATGTAAGTTAGTCCTAGTCCGTAGGTTAAAAATGCATTGCTTAATATTGGGCCATTGCCACCAAGTTTTTCCTGAAGTACTACCATTTCAAAATTAGTACTAAGTCCAGCGGCTTTTACTATTCTTTCCCCAAATTTTTTAATGGTTTTTATTCTATCAAATTCTGTTACACTTTTTCTTTTTCCTACCACATGAACGATTTTATCAACAAAACCATCCAAACCAATTAAGACTTTTTCATTACTTGGATTTTTACCCTCGAGCTCAATCAATAAGTCATTAATCTTATTTTTTAAATCCATTATCATAAAGTTAGCCCCCCCCAATATATGGTTCTTATTCTTTAATAATACAATATTAATTAGAAGTTGTCCACTATATAAAAATTACCGGTATGCTTCATCCCCTAAAATCTTGAGGGTTTTGGGAATTCTTATATATATAACACCACTTCCAAAACTTGTAGCCCCATTGTCTTTTTTTTCATAAAACTGGTTAATAACTATGTCTTTTGAAAACTGTGTAAAGCTATAATTTT
>NZ_JBNMNU010000075.1:0-20027 GCF_051278035.1 Clostridium sp. | reverse complement strand
CATACTATTTAGTCTTACGACTAAAATTCACTTTATTTACTAAAGTAATTAACTGGTTTAGCAAAATATTATTTTGCTATCTTTACCTATTTCTCTGTTTAATTTTCAAAGACCAATTTAATTTGTCATCATGTGACGACTTCTACAATTTTATCAGTTAATTAATCATCTGTCAACCCATCTAGCGAATCTTTAACAATTAATTTCACATTCATCATTACGTTCGCAAAGTTAAATTATAACTATGTTGCAGCAACAATTAATATAATATCATATGTATAAATTAATATTTGTTTATAATCATTCATTATATCCACTCACTTTCATATTTATACTTATTTCTACCATATATTCTGTTTTGCTTATAATGATACGCTTGGAGCCTTTAATAAATAAAGAGTCAATATACTAATATATATGACTCCTTATTTATTAATTATAGTGCCATTACTATTTCTTTAAATTTATTGCCGCGCACTTCAAAATTCTTAAACATATCAAAGCTTGCACAAGCTGGTGACAACGTAACTATATCACCAGGTTTAGCAACTCCCCTAGCTGTATCAATTGCTTCACTAAAGCCTTCAACTAGTATAATTTCTAGCGATATCCTTTTTTCCTTTAATACAGACTCGAAAACTTCTTTAATCTTATATTTGGTAGCACCTACTAGTATTAGTGTTTTAATATTTAAGTATGCCTCTTCAGCTAGTGGCTCAAAAGGTATCTGCTTATCATAACCTCCTGCAATTAATATAACTGGCTTTTCAAAAGATCTGACGCTTGCTATTGTTCTAGTTGGACTAGATGCTATTGAATCATTATAATATTTAACTCCGTCAACTTCTCTTACAAACTCACTCCTATGAGCCACTCCTATAAAACTAATAGCCACCGCTCTCATACTAGCGACTGATACCTCATTATCAACTGCACAAAAGGCGGTTAATAGATTTTGCACATTATGCATTCCTTTTAGCTTTATTTCATCGAGGCTACATACTACCCTATTCATACTTAATAATTTATTATTTTGATAATATGCACCATCTTCTATCTTCTCTTTCACACTAAAAAACTTAACTTTTCCTGTTCCCTCTTTTCTGAGTTTATAAGTTAAATCATTATCCCTATTAAGCACAAGAAGGTCGCCATCCTTTTGGTATTTAAATATGTTTTTCTTTGCCTCTATATATTCTTCTATATCCTTATGAATATCTAGATGATTTGGGCTTAGATTTGTTACTACTGCTACATCTGTAGAAACGGTCATAGTCATAAGCTGAAAACTTGATAATTCTAATACTACCTTATCATCACTACTTATTTCTTCAATATTTGAAAACAGCGGAGTCCCTATATTTCCACCCACCCAGGTTTTGTATCCTTCTTTTTTTAGAATATTATATATTATTGTAGTTGTAGTTGTCTTCCCATCACTACCAGTGACTCCAAAAGTTTTCGCAGGACAATATTTTATAAACTCTTCCATTTCCGAGGTTATATATGTTCCTTCTTTCTTTGCTTCTAAAAAAGCAGGGTCATCTATTCTCATGGATGGTGTTTTAAAAATAACATCAAACCCTGTTAAGTCGTCTAAATAATTTTCTCCTAATACTAATTTCACTCCATTTTCTTCAAATTTAAGGGCTTCCTGTCCAAGTAAACTATAAGTTTTTTTATCGAAAGCTGTAACAACAGCCTCAAGTTTCACTAGGAAATGTATTAACGGAATATTACTGACCCCTATACCTACAACTCCGACTTTTTTTCCTTTTATAAGTCTTTTAAATTCACTAAATTTTTTTTCCATATAAACCTCCATATAATCTTTATATATTAAATATTATATTATTAATTCAATAAATTTGATTCTACTAATTATAACACTTAAATTACCAACTGTGGAACTGTTCGCACACTCTTTTATTTGTATTAATTTTACGTAAAAAAATAGTGCATAATATAAATGCAGCCTATTAAAGCTCCCTTTTATACAATGCACTACTCTTCAATTAAAATTGTATTTTATCTTCTATAAACTTTTCTAAATCATCTATGCCAAGTCTTATTTGCTCCATTGTATCTCTATCCCTAACTGTCACAGTGTTATCTTCTAAAGTATCAAAATCCACAGTTATGCAGTATGGAGTTCCCGCTTCATCTTCTCTTCTATATCTTTTTCCTATACTTCCAGCCTCATCGTAGTCTATATTAAATTTTTTACTTAACAGCGAGTAAACCTCATTAGCTTTTTCTGATAATTTTTTACTAAGTGGTAATACCGCTGCCTTAAACGGTGCAAGTGCCGGATGCAAATGAAGTACAGTTCTGCAATCTCCATTTTGGAGTTCTTCTTCATCATATGCATTAACTAAAAATGCAAGCACAACTCTATCTGCTCCGAGTGAAGGTTCTATACAATATGGTACATATTTTTCATTAGTCATAGGGTCTAAATAACTTAAATCCTGACCTGAATGTTCCATATGTTTCTTTAAGTCGTAATCAGTTCTATCTGCAATTCCCCATAGTTCTCCCCATCCAAAAGGAAATAGAAATTCTATGTCACAAGTAGCATTACTATAAAATGATAATTCTTCAGTACCGTGATCTCTAAATCTTAAATTTTCCTTGACCATTCCCAAATTATATAAGAAATTTGCACAAGCCTCTTTCCAATATGCGAACCACTCTAAATCAGTACCTGGTTTACAGAAAAATTCCAATTCCATTTGTTCAAATTCTCTTGTTCTAAAAATAAAATTTCCTGGTGTTATTTCATTTCTAAAAGCCTTACCTACTTGACCTATACCAAATGGAATTTTTTTTCTAGTTGCCCTTTGAACATTTTTAAAGTTTACAAAAATACCTTGCGCCGTTTCCGGCCTTAAATATATATCTGACTTTCCGCCTTCAGTTATTCCCTGTGAAGTTTTAAACATCAAATTAAATTTTCTAATATCAGTAAAATCATTTTTACCACATTTAGGACACACTATTTTATTTTTTTCTATATATTCTTTTATTTCTTCATTTGTCCATCCATCGGCCGTAGCCACTTCTGCTCCCTGCTCCGTCATATGGTCTTCCACTAATTTGTCTGCTCTAAATCTAGATTTACACCCTTTACAGTCCATTAGCGGATCCGAAAATCCTCCAACGTGGCCAGTCGCAACCCAAACTTCAGGATTCATAAGTATAGCACAGTCTACACCGACATTATATGGACTTTCTTGAACAAATTTTTTCCACCACGCTTTTTTAATATTGTTTTTTAATTCAACTCCAAGAGGACCGTAATCCCATGAATTAGCAAGTCCACCGTATATATCTGATCCCGGAAATACAAATCCTCTATTTTTACATAAAGTAACTACCTTATCCATACTTTTTTCAAATGCCATGTTAATGCCTCCTAAATTTTATATATTTTAATGATATCTTGTATTATATATAAGTATAAAAAAAAGACTATACCCTAAGGGACGAAAATTACTTCCGCGGTTCCACCCTTATTGGCACATGCCCTACTCTAAGTTCTATACACTCAAAAGTTCCCTTCATAATAATACTTTGATTGTTCCCACCAGCCACAACCTCTCTTATAAAGTACAACTATTACTCTTCTTTATCACAGTGAAATATTCAATTGTTTTTATATATTAATTATCTTCATATTATTATACACATGTTGATTAATAATTATTATATTTACTGATTCAAAAAAATAAAAATGGCTCCGCGAAAAGGATTTGAACCTTCAACCTATCGGTTAACAGCCGAGCGCTCCACCGTTGAGCTATCGCGGAATATTATTGTTTTTAACTACAAATACATTATACCATAACCAACTTAAAATTCAATAGTTTTTTTTATAACAATTTTAGTACTGTAGATTATATTAATCACATACTAGATCACAATAATAAAAGGATATTTTAGACTAGCTAAAATATCCTTTTATTGTAAAATTATTGGTTTATTGGTTTCATTGTAGGAAATAGTATAACATCTCTTATTGAAGAGGAGTCAGTTAAGAACATTACCATTCTATCAACTCCTATACCAAGACCTCCTGTTGGTGGCATCCCTGTTTCTAATGCACTCATAAATTCTTCATCTAATAAATAAGCCTCATCATCGCCTAGTTCTCTTTCTTTTGCTTGTTGCATAAATCTTTCTCTTTGAACTACTGGATCATTTAACTCTGAGTATGCGTTACACACTTCTCTTCCAAATACAAAGCCTTCAAATCTTTCTGTAAACTCATCATTTCCTCTCTTTTTCTTAGTAAGAGGTGATATTTCTACAGGGTAATCACATAAGAATGTTGGCTCCATTAGATGTTCTTCTGCGTATTCTTCAAATAATGCATTTAATATATCTGCTTTTGTACAATTTTTCAAGTCTTTTTTAAATTCTAAATGCTTTTCTTTAGCTACCTTTTGGGCTTCTTCATTTGTACTAATAAGTTCAAAGTCTACACCTGAATACTGTTTTACTGCCTCTACCATAGTAATTCTTCTCCATGGTGGAGTAAAGTCTATTTCAGTTCCTTGATAATTAACTTTGGTAGTACCGTGGATTTTTTCACAAACATAAGCTATCATATTTTCCGTAATTTCCATCATATCATTATAATCAGCATAAGCTTCATATAGTTCTATCATTGTAAACTCCGGATTATGTCTTACATCCATTCCCTCATTTCTGAAGTTTTTACCCATGTCATATACCTTTTCAAACCCAGCAACAATAAGTCTCTTTAAATATAACTCTGTTGCAATTCTAAGATACATATCAATGTCTAGCGTATTATGATGAGTCATAAATGGCCTTGCTGCTGCTCCTCCTGCTATTGGCGCTAAAATTGGAGTTTCAACTTCTAAAAACCCTTTATCATCTAAGAATTCTCTGATATATCTAATTATTTTTATTCTCTTCATAAATGTCTCTTTTACTTCCGGATTCATTATTATATCTACTTCTCTTTGTCTATATCTTAAATCAGGGTCTTTTAATCCATGCCATTTTTCTGGAAGTGGTTTTAAAGATTTAGCTATAAGCTGAAAATCCACTATATGCAATGATATCTCACCAGTTTTTGTAACAAACGGTGTACCAGT
Source organism: Clostridium sp. (assembly GCF_051278035.1). Taxonomy (GTDB): domain Bacteria; phylum Bacillota; class Clostridia; order Clostridiales; family Clostridiaceae; genus Clostridium_AD. The sequence continues at coordinate 14,898 of NZ_JBNMNU010000075.1, read as the reverse complement.
TATAGTTAAAAAATCACCTATGTCAAAACTTTTATATTCTTTTAATTTCTCTTCTCCTACATCATCTATTTTTATGTATAGTTGAATTTTACCATATCTGTCATGAACATCAGAAAACCCAGCCTTACCATGGACTCTTTTAGACATAAGTCTACCTGCTACAATAATTTCCTTACCTATTAATTCCTCATAGTTGTCTTTGACCTCTTGTGATGTATGAGTTCTCTCAACCTTATATACATCAAATGGATCCTTACCTTGATCTTGAAGCGCTGCTAATTTTCGTCTTCGAATTGTTACCTGCTCATTATATTTAGATTCAAGTTCATGCAAATTTTTCTCTTCGTTTGACATTAATATCCCTCCTGTTTTCTTCTAGCTCAGCAAATAATTAATAATTCTTTAGCCATAGCTATTTGCTTATGTACATATATTTCTTTAGGGTACCTACCAATTATACATTGTTAAGTACCCTTTTCCCTATAAAAATGAAATAATTCTAAAAACTACCCTCTTTTAACTTCTAACACCTCATATTTTCCAATGCCATCTGGAACTCTAACTTCTATAATTGCTCCTACTTTCTTACCCACTAGAGCAGATCCAACCGGTGATTCATATGATATTTTATTTTTCAATGGTTCTGCTTCCGCAGAACCTACTATATAAAATTCAACCTCTTCATCGAACTCATAATCCTTAACCTTAACTATAGATCCTATACTTACTGCCTCTTTATCAATTTCATTTTCATCTACAACGCTTGCATTTCTAAGCATATTTTCTAATTGTATTATTCTTCCTTCTACAAACGCTTGCTCATTTTTAGCATCATCATACTCTGAGTTTTCACTCAAATCACCATACCCCAGTGCTACTTTTATCTTCTCTGTTATCTCTTTTCTCTTTACGGTTTTAAGAAATTCTAATTCATCTTCTAATTTCCTAATTCCCTCATAGGTCATTACATATTTTTTTGGCTCGCTCATTTATTTCTCCCCTTTTATATTTATATTCAATAAGTTAATAAACATCAATAAAACCCTTTATAAAATAGCAATGCCCAAAAACATTATCCCCCATTTATAGTAACGCCTTTCTAAATCGATCAAATCTATAGAATGTATATAATATAAGTCCATTCATTCAAATTGATGAATTATTGGGTATAAAATTCATTATTAGAATAACAACCCATGTAACCATTTAGCACATTATAAATCAGCCCATGAATATTGTCAATATGCTAGACATATAAATCTCTAGCATATTACATTATTGTTGAATCTGATTTGTTTTATATAAATACCATTATACTTAAGAGCTCTCTCTATATCTGTTTCTTGCATCTGGCATAATATCGCTCCTAAAAGTTCGATTGAAAAATCTAGTTTGGAAGCGCTCCAAGGTACATTATAGCACACATCGTTTACTGCTAGAATATCATTCCCTGCAATCGTACTGTTATCTAGGAACCATATCAATTTACCATCACTAAATTCACGGTCTTTAGATGAAATAATAAAATCCGCTATTTTTATCGCATATACTTCATCATCTGTTACAATAGGCGATACCCCGAAATTAGCAATAATATAATCTGCAAATTTTCTAGCTCTCACCAAATCCCATGACAGAAATACAATATATTTACTTTGCTTTGCAAGTTCCACAATAATATTATAGTTCATGATTTCTACAGCATCATATACTACGATACAACAATTTTTAATACTTTTATTCCTCAGCCTAAGCAAAAGCTTTATGCTCTTCACAACACTATAAGCTAAAAGCTGCTTTTGAAATAAATTAAAATAATTATAATCCATGGGCCTAAGAGTTTTCGGTGATAATTGTATTGCTTTACATTTACATAGTCTTTTAGCATAAGTTAAATTACCTAAGTACCCTTTTTTATTAAAATTAGGTGGAAGTCTTACATTTGTAACATTAATACCTAATTCCTTAATATGTTCAGTACTTAATAACTTTATCTTTCGTTTATCTTTAAGCTTACTCAAAAATCCAAATTCATTATAACATTTATCAATATTTGAAGTTACGCATAAAATCGGTTTCATAAATCTGCACCTTATAAATTAATGTACTATCATCTTATTCTTCATTAATTATATAAATTCATGTTTTAATTTAAAATTATTTATTTATAATTTTTAAATATTCCCTATATTCTAAAAGTAATCCTCGCGCCTCATAATAATTACTTTTAGTATTAATTTTATTCTTAATTTCAGCACAATTACTAAGTCCTTTAATATACCAAGCTGTATGTTTCCTCATTTCTCTAACAGCTCTAATTTCACTATAAGATTTTACAGCTAAATCTAGGTGCCTTATGCACATATCTAATTTTTCTAACGCAGTTGGATATGTAATCTCTTCTCCACTTATTGATTGTTTTATTTCTCTAAAAATCCAAGGATTCCCCATAGCTCCTCTTGCAACCATTATAGCGTCACAACTTGTTACTTCCTTTATTTTCATAGCATCCTCTACAGAAAATATATCGCCATTGCCTATTACCGGAACTTTAACTTTCTCCTTTACAGCCCTAATTATATCCCAATCAGCTTTACCTTCATACATTTGTTCTCTAGTCCTACCGTGCACTGCCATAGCATCTATGCCTGCATCCTCCATGTGTTTAGCAAACTCTACAGCATTAACACTGTTTGAATCAAAGCCCTTTCTAAACTTTACTGTTACAGGCTTTGTTGAAACCTTTTTCATTTCTTTTATGATCTGTGCTGCTAGCTTGGGGGTTTTCATAAGAGCGGATCCCTCACCATTTTTCACTATTTTCGGTACAGGACAACCCATATTAACGTCAACCAAACAAATATCATCCCTGCTATTAAAAATTTCACAAGCACTAGCCATAATTTTAGGGTCATTCCCAAATATCTGAATCGCAACTGGTCTTTCTAAATCAGAAACCTGCATAAGCGATTCTGTATTGCTACTTCCATAATACAACCCTTTAGCACTTACCATTTCAGTATATAGGAGTCCACAACCGAGTTCACTGCATAACCCCCTGAATACATTATCAGTAATTCCCGCCATAGGGGCTAAAAAAACATCATTCTCAAATTGAATATTTGATATTTTCACTTAATCACCTATTCCTTATTCTTTTCATAAATCATCCTAAGTCCCTCTAATGTTAAGTTAGCATAAACGTCATCAATAGTTGTGGACTCCTCACTTATTACTTTTGCCAGGCCTCCTGTAGCCACTACATAAGGTTCTTCTTCTCCCATGTTAACCATTTCTATTTTCATTTTGCTTACAATATAATCAACTTGACCAATATATCCATATATTATTCCAGCCTGCATACTTGCTATAGTATTTTTACATATAACTGTGTCAGGTTTTATAAGCTCCACCCTAGGCAACTTTGCAGCTCTCTCAAACAGTGCTTCAGATGCTATTTTAATTCCTGGGCATATAGTTCCACCTAAATAATTTGCATCTTTACTTATAGCACAAAAAGTTGTTGCCGTTCCAAAATCTATTAAAATTAAGGCTCTTCTATAAATTTCATGAGCTGAAACAGCATTAACAATTCTATCCGCACCTACTTCTTTGGGATTATCATATTTAACATTTATTCCAGTTTTAATTCCTGGTCCCACAACCATTGGAGTAAGCTTAAAATACTTTCTTATCATATGCTCTATTGAATACATGATATTGGGAACCACCGACGAAATTATTACGCCGCTAATAAGCTCTGTTCCTATGTCTCTCTGATAAAATAATTGCATTACTTGAATTCCATATTCATCAGCAGTTTTTTTTGCATCAGTTGATAGTCTCCACTCTACGAGTAGCTCCTTACCCTTAAAAACTCCTAAAACAGTATTAGTATTTCCAACATCTAAAACTAAAATCACTTTATACACCACCTATACAATATAAAGAAGTTCACACTCTACTTCATATTATTTCCGTGTTAAATTACAGGAATAGCATAACCAATATCATATAATATTGATTATAACTATTCACAATTTAACAGTTTAATTTTAACAACTCAAAAATATTTGTCAAGCTAAATATTTATAAGAAGTTTTCTAATGACAATAATATCACATACAATAGACTATATAAATGTTATTTTCCGAAAATAGTTAGAAGAATATCCGCTTAATAGCTATTCCGATTACCCCTGCTGCAGTGATTATACAAAATGCAGCCATACCTAACCAAACTATAAACAAAGTTTCCTTTTTCAAAAACACCTCTACTTTTGCCATGGCGCCCACTGTTAATTTTAAAAATATAGTTACTACATTTATATTATCTCTCCCACTTGTTACTCAATAACTGCTAAAACATCTCCAGTATTAACAGTTACACCGCTCGCTACACTTACCTCAATTATTATCGCATCATGCGGCGCTATAATTTCATTTTCCATTTTCATAGCCTCAAGTATAAACATTACATGTCCCTTTTTAATATCATCTCCTGGACTTACGTTAACCTTAATCACGATTCCAGGCATTGGGCATTCTAATTTTTCGCCAGTTCCAGGCACTTTTTTCACCTTATCTTTTGCTAGCGGCTTAACTTTTACTGGCGTTTGCTCGGTTATCTCTACCGGCGTATTGCTAATAGAAAATTCACTATTAACCTCTTCAACCTCTACTTCATAAGTAATTCCATTTACTTTTATATTGTATTTTTTCATTTTCACACTCCTAACTATAAATTTAAATTGTTTTAAATTTCTGATATTCCCCAAACGAATTGCTATTTATTCTTTTAATATTCTTTATTCTTAAATTTGATTGCGGCTTATCTAAGTAAGCAGATAAAGCTGCAGATATAACTGCCACAATCACTAAATTTTCTTCGATTTTATCCCCTCTAATTTCAACGTTTTGTTCCTCTTCATTATTGATTATATCTACTGTATCAACTTTAGCTTTATTTCTTGATAAAAAACTCAGTATAAAACTTAGAAATTTCATATATTTACTCCCCCTATAATTTCACGTTGCGTAAAACTTTTATTAATGTTTCTGGATCAGTTATTGATATTTTAGTTAAACAAGTTGTGACGCTATTCTCCCAATTATTATTTAATTCTATAATACTATTTTCATCAGCAAGTGCCTTTATTACTTCATATGATTTTATGATTCCACTGTGAGTCATCTCATTTAAGCTATTAATCTAATGCTTTAAATCAATTGATTCTATACCATTTTAGCCCATTTCATATTGTTTTAGGGAATATATTGAAGTATTTTTTACAATTTAAAATGCTACTGTCTCGTTCTTTGTAGCTATTTGTGGGATTACCCCTGAAACCTCCGCATTTCTCTTTAATACACTTGCATACGAAGATAAAACATCTAATTCCTCTATAATAGTATCATATGACTTTTATTATGTATATTTGTTTTTGCAAGCAATATTTCATTTTTCTGTATATTCAAAAATAAGGTTGCTATAGCAATACTCTATAACAACCTTATTTATATTTGAGTTAGTTTAAAATAAACCCGATATAGTACCATCTTCAAAAATATCCATTTTATTTGCTGCTGGTACCTTGGGAAGACCAGGCATTGTCATTATATTTCCTGTTAATGCTACAACAAAACCTGCCCCATTCGAAATTTTTACTTCTTTTATATTTATCGTAAAATTTGTAGGCCTTCCCAAAAGACTCGGATTGTCCGAGAGAGAATTCTGAGTTTTAGCAACACATATAGGAACCTTATCTAACCCTAGTTTTTCTATTTCAGCAATCTGCTTATTTGCAGATGGGCTGTATTCCACTCCATCAGCCCCATATATTTCCGTGGCAATAGTGTATATTTTTTCTTTTATAGTAAGTTTATCATCATATAAAACCTTAAAGTTGCTACCTTCATTATCTAAAATATCCAACACCTTGTCAGCCAATTCTTGACCTCCATCTGCCCCTTTTTCCCAAACCTCGGTTAAAGCTACTTTAACACCAATTTTTCCACAATAATGAATTATATACTGAATCTCTTCATCGGTATCAGTCATAAATTTATTTATTGCAACTATTACTGGCACTTGATATTTCTTTATATTTTCTATTTGCTTTTCTAAATTCTCTATCCCCTTCGAGAGCGCTTCTACACTTTCCTCGTTTAATTTATCCTTCTTTACTCCACCATGATGCTTCAGAGCTCTTATTGTAGCTACAAGAACCACACATTCCGGTTTTAAATTTCCATATCTACATTTAATATCAAAGAATTTTTCGGCACCCAAATCTGCCCCGAATCCCGCTTCAGTCACAACATAATCTCCTAATTTCAGTGCCATTTTTGTAGCTAGCAGACTATTACATCCATGAGCAATATTTGCAAAAGGTCCTCCATGAATTATAGCAGGCGTGTTATCAAGTGTTTGAACTAGATTTGGTTTTATAGCATCCTTCATAAGTAGTGCCATTGCACCATTCACCATTAAGTCTTCACAATAAACCGGCCCGCCTTCTAGGTTGTAAGCTACTAAAATTTTCCCCATTCTTTTCTTTAAATCCATAAGGTTTAAAGATAAACATAAAATGGCCATTATCTCTGACGCAACAGTTATCATAAAGCCATCTTCTCTTAAGAATCCATTAGGCTTTCCGCCAAGTCCAACAACGATGTTTCGAAGTGACCTATCATTCATATCTATCACTCTTTTATATATAATTTTCCTGCTATCAATTCTTAGTTCGTTGCCTTGATGAATATGATTATCTATAGCTGCCGAAAGTAAATTGTTGGCTGCGGTTATTGCATGCATATCTCCCGTGAAATGCAGATTTATATCCTCCATTGGCACCACTTGAGCATATCCGCCTCCAGCAGCCCCACCTTTAACTCCGAATACCGGCCCAAGTGACGGCTCTCTTAAAGCTATCACTGCATTTTTTCCTTGTTTACATAACGCTTGTCCAAGCCCAATTGTAACAGTAGATTTACCTTCCCCAGCTGGAGTTGGATTTATAGCTGTAACAAGTATCAACTTTCCATCTTTTGTGTTTTTATTTCTTTTTAGTACATCTAAAGAAATCTTTGATTTATATTTTCCATATAAATCAATATCATCTTCGGTTAATCCCATTTTCTCAGCTACCTTAATTATAGGCAACATCTTAGAACTTTGTGCAATTTCTATATCACTTTTCATATGCTCCACCCCTTATATCTTAATTATACGACTGGTATTTTGATAATTTATTATATTCCACTATAAATTTAATTATATCAGATGTCGATGTAAAAATGCAGTGAAGTTTTCGGAATATTAAATTAATAAAAAAAAGAGCTACAGTTAACTTAAACTGCACTCTTTTAACCTACCTAAATCTTTGACAAATCAATATTACCTGTATCTGGTCTAGCAATAATTTCCTCGAAATCTGCTCCTTCGAGCTTTTCCTTTAAAAGTAGTTCTTGAGCTACTGCATGAAGTTTATTTATATTTTCACTAAGTATTTTTTCAGCTTTTGCATAAGCTTCAACGATAAGAGCCTTAACTTCAGAATCTATCGTATTCGCTACCTGCTCACTAAAGTTTCTACTTTTACCTAAATCTCTTCCAAGGAATACTTCATTATGATCATTTCCAAAAGATATTGGTCCAAGTTCATCACTCATACCATATTCCATAATCATTTTCCTTGCAATAGCCGATGCTCTGTCAATATCATTCTTGGCACCTGTACTAATATCTTCGAGTATCAATTTTTCTGCAACTCTTCCGCCTAAAAGTCCAACCATTTCATCTTTAAGTTTTAATTTTGAAGTATAAGCAGTATCTTCTTCAGGTAGATGCATTGTGTATCCACCCGCCATACCCCTTGGTATAATACTTATTTGATGGATTGGGTCAGAAAGTGGAGAGTACTTCATTACTACCGCATGCCCTGCTTCATGATAAGCGGTAAGTTTTCTATCCTTTTCACTGATAACCTTACTCTTCTTTTCAGGTCCTGCAATAACCCTTGTTACAGCTTCATCTAACTCTTTCATATCTATAACTGTTTTATTATTTCTTACTGAAAGGAGTGCAGCTTCGTTCATTAGATTTTCCAAATCTGCGCCCGTGAACCCAGGTGTCCTTTTTGCTAATACTTGTAGACTTACTTCTTCTGCTAACTGTTTACCTTTAGAATGTACCACCAGAATTTCTTCTCTACCTTTAACATCAGGTGCACCTACTAATATATGTCTATCAAATCTACCTGGTCTTAAAAGAGCAGGATCTAGTATGTCTGGCCTATTTGTGGCAGCTATCATAATTATACCTTCATTTATACCAAACCCATCCATTTCAACTAATAGCTGATTTAAAGTTTGCTCTCTTTCATCATGCCCTCCACCAAGGCCCGCTCCTCTTTGCCTACCTACTGCATCTATTTCATCAATAAATATTATACAAGGAGCAGTTTTCTTCGCTTGTTCAAATAAATCTCTTACTCTCGAAGCTCCAACACCCACAAACATCTCTACGAACTCAGAACCTGATATGCTGTAGAATGGCACTCCTGCTTCTCCTGATACAGCTCTAGCAAGTAAAGTCTTACCAGTACCTGGTGGACCTACAAGAAGAATACCTTTAGGAATTCTAGCACCAGCTTCTAGATATCGTTTAGGTTGCTTTAAGAAGTCCACGACTTCTGCAAGTTCTTGCTTTTCTTCATCTTCACCTGCTACATCATCAAATGTAACTTTCTTTTTATCTGGCGATGCAACTTTTGCTTTACTTTTCCCAAAATTCATTACACCTCTATTACCGCCACCACCGCCACCTTGTGATTGTTGCATATACATAAACCAAAAGGCAACTAACATTAAAATTATAAGAAGTGTAGGTACTATTTGTAACCACATTGGCATAGTAGCTGGCTTTATATATGTTTCTTTAACCTTTGCATTAGGGTATTTCTCCATTACTTGTAATAATCTTTCTAACGGAACAACAGTTTCATATTGGCTTCCATCATTTAATTGTCCCTCTACAGTTTTATCTTCTTTTACTTGAACGGTTTTAATTTCCTTCTTAACCCAATGTTCTTGGAATTTATCAACACTTATGTTACTTACATTTTTATTAGATCCATTAAAGGCTAATGCTGCAAAAATAACAAGTACAAGTACTATAAACCATACCGATGCACTAGAAATTTTTTTCATTAAAAACCCCCCTCTCTTTTTAGTTACTTAAGAATTTTATCACAATAAAAATCACTTGACAATAACATATTTATTAATTATTAGTTAATATATGTTTTATACATATTTATTTATAAATTTCTTCTTTTAATATCCCCACATATGGTAAATTTCTATACTTTTCAGCAAAATCCAGACCAAACCCTACAAGGAAATGATCCGGTACGTTATATCCTAAATACTTAACATCCATATCCACAGTTCTTCTGGATGGTTTGTTCAGTAGGCATATAATTTCTAGACTGGATGGTTTACGTGCTGATAAATATTTCATTAGATATTTAAGTGTTACTCCCGAGTCTATAATATCTTCTACTATTAGCACATCTTTTCCCTGAATATCAAAGTCTAGATCCTTTAAAATTTTTACAACTCCTGAAGTCTCAGTAGAACTCCCATAGCTAGATACTGCCATGAAATCCATTTTACATGGAATCGTAATTTGTTTTATTAAATCTGACATAAACACAACAGAACCTTTTAGAACACCAATAAGTATAAGCTCCTTACCAGCATAATCATTACTTATTTTTGCACCCATCTGTCTTATTTTATCGTTTAATTGTTCTTCGTTATACAATACTTCCTTAATATCATTATTCATTCTTATTCCTCGCTTTCGATTGTAATTTGCAGTATATTTTTAGTATCTTTTGAAATCTTGAACTTTTCACTAACCCGGTGCCCTACTACCCACGCTATATCCGCGCCAAAACATATTAATGGTATTTCATTTCTCTCTGCTTTAGGTATTTTTAAATCCATTAACATATCTTTCAACTTTCTATTACCCGACATGCCAAGTGGCATGAATTTATCTCCATCTGTTCTATACCTAAGTATTATTGGCTTCTCAAGCTTATCATAATCAAAATATTTTATATAATCATTCGTTTTAACCTCATTAAAATCCAATTTAGATATAGTATGAATTGAAACCACTTTGTTTAAGGAAGGAATGAACTTTTCACCATCAACATTTAAAACATACTCATTATCATTAACTAAATCAGTATTATTACAACTCTTCTCTTTAATACGTATATGTATATCCCCATAACAATTTTCAACTATTATATTTTGAGGTAGCATTGTAGTTTTCCCTGTCTCATGTTTTTGAAGATCTATAATGTTAGATATATGAATTTTCTCAATGTTATATAAGTTATGACAAACTTCAAAAATCGCACTTCTTATAATTCTACTTACAATTGCTTCATGCAGTGCGAATGCACTATTATATATTATAACTCTTTGTTCCCCAATTTCACAATGTATTTTAAATTGTTTTGTTGAACTAGATTCTAAATAATCATTATCCACTTTAACGATATCTGATAGTCTATTTAAAGTTTTAATTATGTCTTTATTAAAATTTTCCTCCATATATGGAATTAAATCTAACCTCACCTTGTTCCTGGCATATATTGTTTCTAAATTTGATTTATCTATTCTTGGATTTATGCTATTTTTTTTGCAATATCTTTCTATTTCCGCTCTACTAAGATTAAGTACAGGCCTTACATATATTTTGTCACGAACAGGCCTTATACCTATTAGTCCTTCCATACCGGTTCCTCTCATTATCCTCATTAAAATAGTTTCTGCTTGATCATTAGAATTATGTGCCAGGGCTATTTTACTCGCACTTAATTTAATTATAAGCTCCTCAAAGAAATCATATCTAGCTTTTCGGCCTGCCATTTCACAAGATAAATTATTCTCATCGGCTATTATATTCACATCAACTTTTCTACTATAAAAACCTATATTCAAGTCTTCACAAATCTGTTTTGCATATTCCTCGTCCTTGTCCGATTCAATTCCTCTAAGACAATGGTTAAGATGCGCTCCAAATAGGGTAATCCCTAGCTCATTCTTATGTTCATTTAAAATATAGAGAAGGCACGTTGAGTCAGGTCCACCAGAAAATGCAACAATAACCTTATCCCCAAGAGCAAACATTGAATGTTCTTTTATATACTTCATAACTTTTTTCGACAAAACTTTCACTTCCCAAGCTTATTATTTATAGGATTTAATTTTTTATAGATTTACATATTTTTAGTACCATATTACTATATCATATAATAATATATATTTTACGATTTTTTTGACATTACTCAAAAAGAAAAAATGAAGAATATAAAGAGATATTTAATCCTTTACCTCTTTCTTCATTTTTTCATTATATACAATTTGTTCTTTTGTTTCGCCATTAATATAAACTGTATATCTTTGAAACGAGAACTGTCATATCATCTTTTACTCTATTTCCGCTCAATTTTTTTGCCTCACATAACAATCCATCAGCTAACTCCTTAGGATTGTTACAATTATTTTTACCCAAGTAATCAACAAGCCAATCTATTCGCCCTACATTTTCATCATTATAATCTAAAACACCATCACTAAGCATAACTATAATATCCCCGTTTTTTAATTTAGTTTTCTGAATATCAATATCAGCTTTATCTAAAACACCAATAGGGAGGGATTTTGATTTTATGATTTCTAGACTTTCACCACATTTTAAAAAGGTTGCCACAGCTCCAACTTTCATGAAATCAATTTCTCCAGTATATAAGTCTATACTGCTTAAATCCACGGTTGAAAATTTTTCTTGTTCTGAAAATCTTAATGTCATTATTGAGTTTACTGTATTAATAGCTGTAATTTTGCTAAACCCAGCCGATGTAAATTTTTCTATTAGTTCCACAGCGGCATCACTTTCTCTCCCTGCCTCAGGACCCGACCCCATACCATCACTAATAATTGACATATAGCTTCCATCTGGTAATTTTCCAAAGCTATAGCTATCTCCACTTAATTTTTCACCATCCTTACACTGACAAGCCACATGTGATACAACATGGAATTTAGGCGCTTCTTCAATAGTTACCTTGCACATATTAGTCTTTGGATCTATACTGCACCCCTCATCACTAATACACATGCATTTTCCTGTGGCGACATTAACAATTGGCAATATGTCTTTCACACACATTTGACTTCCACTACAAGCATTAAGTGATAATTTAATGCTCAGTCTTCCCATCTTGTCATTTAAACACATAAGGTCATTGTACACAATTCTATTTTTATCTAGGGCTCTACATATAATGTTCTCCATAGAAGTATCTATTTGAATTTCTGAATTAAAATCTCCTACAATTTCAGAAACAGAATCCGCCATATTGTTAATCTGATTTACTAAAAGCTCTCTACCTTCACTAAGTCTCGTTCTCCACATCTCACTTATAATATGTCTATTAACTATGTCTTCTGCATTTTTTAGAAGTGCTGTTCTCTTTATGCATTTTCTTTCAATTTCTTCCGGAACGTTATCCGTCTTCGTCTTCGTCTCAAAATTTTCAATCAATTCTTCAAATGCTGCATATGTATAATGCAACTCCCTTTTCCAACACATAGAATTCATATTACAATTACTACACACCCTGTCTGCAAGTGTTTCAACTAACGCGCTACTTTTACTCTTCATTGCAAGCTTTTCATTATCCACTAAATTATTTAGTATACCTGACATATTCGATAGTACATCCGAAAAATTGTCTAACCTTCCTACAAATATATCTTTTATCTTATTTATATATCCTTTTTCAATATTTAGCCTTTTCTTATCCGAATTAAATTCTGTAGATAACTCATCATATACTTTCAGTGGTATTAAAAGGAATATCACTGCTGATATAATCGCCTCAAATATCATAAACTCCGATGCTGTAATACTGTATATTTTAACTATTGAGAAAGATACTAAAAAAGCTATTGCGCTTAACCACTTTCCTGTCTCTTTAAATATGCCTGTTATTAAGCCACAAACACCATACATTCCTATAAATAATATCATATTTTCAGAAGACATTCCTACAATAATCCCCATAGCAACTCCTGATGCTGCACCTGACCCACTTCCGTTAATATAAGCTATTATTATAACAAAAGCTAGTCCTAAAATATTTGTGATCGATATACTATAAATACTCATCCCCCAAGTACCAGCTATTATTAAGGCACTGATTATGGACATGCTTATTATTTCTTCATTTGAAAATATATGTTTTGTTTTAATCTCTTTATAGCATAAAAGACTATAATCTAGAATAAAATATAAAGGAAAGATACATAAAACTAAAAATATAGAGTTCAAAAAAGCCATTAATCCGCTTACCCTTAGGATAAAAAAATTATAAATAAATAATTCAAATGTAATTATGCCAAACATGTACACCAAAGCCTTAGTTTTTACTTCTATCCCTCTAAAACTACGACTCAAAAGAGCGAGGGTGATTATTACTATTAAATATGATGGCAGTATCTTTATTCTATCATATAACGTTATATACCCTACAAGGGTACCACCAGCAGCAATCATTGTAATCCTATCATCATTAAGAAATATTGTAGCTATTAAAAAAGCTATACCAAAAGGCGCAGTATTATTAAGAAGCAGAACCCTACTTACTAACAGACTTATTGCAAAATAAATGATACCTCTAATAATCAAATTAATATTTAATGCCTTTTTCTTTTGTGCTCCTTCCTTTATCTTTCTAAGTCTTTCATATGGAAATATATCAATTCCGTATTGCATATTATAAATCACCCTCCTTTAATAATTAGGACTTTATTATAACAAACCATTTTGGAAATAAATGTCATATAGTGAGATGTCACTATATTTTTTATGAGACATTTTTTTGTATATTTTTCACATTAAAACTTTACAATATCCTATAATATAAAAAAACCTACCATATTTATATGGTAGGTTTTAAAATATAAAATGAAGCTTGTCACTTCATAATATTATATATTTAAAAAAATTATACTTATATGATTTAACTCTCGATATTTTGTAGATAGAATTAAAATCACATCAAAAAATAAAAAATAACTCAAAAGCACGCTTATGAGTTATGGTAGCGGAAATAGGACTTGAACCTACGACCCTTCGGGTATGAACCGAATGCTCTAGCCAGCTGAGCCACTCCGCCATGATTGGTTGCGGGAGTAGGACTTGAACCTACGACCTTCGGGTTATGAGCCCGACGAGCTACCAACTGCTCCATCCCGCGATACTTGGTGCTGAAGACCGGAATCGAACCGGTACGGTGTTTAACCACCGCAGGATTTTAAGTCCTGTGCGTCTGCCAGTTCCGCCACTCCAGCTTATTAATTATGCAACCATGCTTGCTATAAAATTTTAACTGATCTAGCCAGCTGAGCCATTCCGCCATATTTGGTTGCGGGAGTAGGACTTGAACCTACGACCTTCGGGTTATGAGCCCGACGAGCTACCAACTGCTCCATCCCGCGATATTTGGTGCTGAAGACCGGAATCGAACCGGTACGGTGTTTAACCACCGCAGGATTTTAAGTCCTGTGCGTCTGCCAGTTCCGCCACTCCAGCTTATTTGTTATTGGCATACTTACTATAGAATTTTAATTATTCAAACTACTGAAAGAATTAAAACTTATTGGTTGCGGGAGTAGGACTTGAACCTACGACCTTCGGGTTATGAGCCCGACGAGCTACCAACTGCTCCATCCCGCGATATTATGTTTAAGCTTTTAGTTTAAATTATCATATAATCCTGTAAACCTTATGCTGCAATAGACCTAC
>NZ_JBNMNU010000074.1:0-20281 GCF_051278035.1 Clostridium sp. | reverse complement strand
AAATATATCTCAAGCAAATATTTCTGAGGCTGAAAAAGAAGCTAAAAAAATTATTGACGATAGCGTAAAAGAAGCTGAAACAAGGAAGAAAGAGGCAGTTTTAGAAGCCAAAGAAGAAGTTCATAGACTTAGAACTGATTTAGAAAAAGAATCAAGAGAAAGACGCAATGAAGTTCAAAGGTTAGAAAGAAGAAATATCCAAAGAGAAGAATCTTTAGATAAAAAAAGTGACGTGTTGGAGAGAAAAGAAGAAAATCTTAATAAAAAACAACAAGATGTTGAGATGTTAGAAGCTAGTATTAAAGATTTGCACACAAAGCAAAGGGAAGAATTGGAAAGATTGTCAGGATTAACATCTGATGAGGCAAAACAGGTTTTATTAGATGAAATTAAAAAAGAAATTAAACATGATGCTGCAATTATGATTAAGGAAATTGAAACTAAGGCAAAAGAAGAAGCTGATAAAAAAGCAAGAGAAATTATTACTTATGCGATTCAAAGATGTGCCGCTGACCACGTTGCAGAAACAACAGTTCATGTGGTTTCGCTTCCTAATGATGAGATGAAAGGAAGAATAATAGGTAGAGAGGGTAGAAATATTCGAACTCTAGAGACGCTTACAGGAGTGGATCTTATAATAGATGATACACCTGAAGCAGTAATTCTTTCAGCATTTGATCCTATAAGGCGTGAGGTTGCAAGGATTGCACTTGAGAAGCTAATAGTGGATGGAAGAATACATCCAGCAAGAATCGAGGAAATGGTAGAAAAAGCTAAAAAAGAGGTTGATAGCGATATAAAAGAAGAAGGGGAACAAGCTACTTTTGAAACAGGAGTGCATAGCCTTCATTCAGAAATTGTTAGGCTACTTGGAAGACTTAAATACAGGACTAGTTATGGTCAAAATGTATTAAAGCATTCTATAGAAGTTTCATATTTAGCAGGACTTATGGCCTCTGAACTTGGAATTGACCCTACTCTTGCTAAAAGATGTGGATTACTTCACGATATAGGTAAAGCTGTGGATCACGAAGTTGAAGGACCACATGCACTTATAGGTGCTGAAATAGCCAAAAAACATCATGAATCAGCTAGTGTTGTAAATGCTATTGCTGCGCATCATGGTGATGTTGAGTTACAATCTCTTGAAGCAATACTAGTTCAAGCAGCAGATGCTATATCAGCTGCAAGACCAGGTGCAAGAAGAGAGACTTTAGAAGCTTACATTAAAAGATTGGAAAAATTAGAAGAAATTGCAAACTCTTATGAAGGTGTTGAAAAGTCATATGCTATTCAAGCTGGAAGAGAAGTTAGAATTATGATTAAACCTGATATAATTGATGATGCAGGAGCGGTTGAAATGGCTAGAAATCTAGTTAAACGGATTGAAAACGAATTAGAGTATCCTGGCCAAATTAAAGTTAATGTAATTAGAGAAACAAGAGCTATTGATTATGCAAAGTAAACTAACATAATATTGAACCCTCTTAAAATTTAGGAAATTTCTAAATTTTAAGAGGGTTTTCTTTGCATTTGTTGAATAGTATAAATATAGCAATTCGATGCACTAATAGGAGGAGTATTATGGAAATATTGAAAGTGTCAGCAAAATCTAGTCCAAACTCAGTGGCAGGAGCTCTAGCAGGAGTTATTAGAGAAAAGGGAACAGCAGAATTAAAAGCAATAGGTGCTGGTGCAATAAACCAAGCAGTAAAGGCTATTGCAATAGCAAGAGGCTTTGTTGCGCCAAGTGGTGTTGATTTAGTTTGTATACCTGCATTTACAGATGTTATAATAGAGGGTGAAGAAAGAACGGCAATTAAGTTAATAATTCAATCTAGATAATAAGTATACGGAGGGCTTGCTTTGCAAGGTCTCTATTTTTTATAAGCAAATTTAAAACTATCCATTATTAATAATAATAATAATAATAATAATAAATTCATTCTATTTACAATACAAAAAAAAGGTGATATATTTATAAGATATTAATTATATCATTTTAAAAGATGCAAAAAGAGTTATAATATAAGCAGCTAATTTAATAAAATTAGTAAAGAATATAAGTATTGGGGGATAAAAATGATGTTATCTAAAAAAGCTAAAGGAATATCGCAGTCTTTAACATTAGATATAACTGCAAAGGCAAAAAAAATGAGGGCTGAAGGTATAGATGTCATAGGGCTTGGTGCTGGTGAACCTGACTTTAATACACCTCAAAATATTGTAGATGCAGCGATAAAAGCAATTCAAGATGGAATGACAAAGTATACAGCAGCATCAGGTATTATTGAGTTAAAGAACGCAATAATTCAGAAATTTAAACGAGAAAACAAATTAAGTTATGAACCAGCTCAAATTATAGTTTCAACTGGCGCAAAACAATGCTTAGCTAATGTTTTTGAAGCTATTTTAAATCCAGGGGATGAGGTTTTAATAGGAATTCCGTATTGGGTTAGTTATCCAGAATTAGTTAAATTAGCAGATGGAAAACCTATTTATATAGAAACGGAAGAAAATAATAAATTTAAATTAACAATTGAAAATCTAACTAAAGCAATAACTTCTAAATCTAAAGTATTAGTATTAAATAGTCCCAATAATCCTACTGGAACAGTATATACAAAAGCAGAACTTATTGAAATTGCTGATTTTGCAAAAGTAAATAATTTGATTATAATATCAGATGAAATATATGAAAAATTGTTATATGGAGCTAACAAGCATATTAGTATAGCAAGTCTTTCAGAAGATGCATATGGCAGAACCATTGTAATTAATGGTGTATCTAAGGCTTATGCTATGACTGGATGGAGAATAGGTTATGCTGCGGGGAGCACTGAAATAATATCATTAATGACGAATATTCAAAGCCATACTACCTCTAATCCAAATTCAATTTCTCAATATGCATCAGTTGAAGCACTAAACGGACAGCAAGAAGACATGATGAAGATGATTGAACAATTTAGGTTAAGAAGAGATTATATGGTAGAAAAAATAGATAGTATAAATAAATTATCTTGCATAAGTCCAGAAGGTGCTTTTTATGTTATGGTTAATATATCTAATGTTTTAAATAAATTAGTTAATGGAAAAGTTATAAGTAATTCAATTCAGTTTTCAGATCTTTTACTGGAAGTAGAAAAAGTTGCTGTTATACCGGGGATTGCATTTGGAGTTGATAATTTTATTAGAATATCCTATGCTACTTCAATGGAAAATATAATAAATGGACTTAACAGAATAGAAAGGTTTGTTTCTGATATATAAAATTGATTTACAAATTTTTTAATGATACTATTATAGTATGAACTAATACAAGGTGTGGAGTATTAGTTCATGCAATTATAAAAGATTGAGGTGAAGTGAATTGATAACAAAAGAAGCTATGGTTAGTAATCCTAAGGGACTACATGCAAGGCCGGCTACATTATTAGTAAAAAGAGCTTCTTGTTTTAAATCAGATATAAGTATAGAGTATATGGGTAAAAAAGCAAATATTAAGAGCTTAATAGGTATTCTATCTTTAGGAGTTGGACCTAATAATACTGTAAACGTTATAGTAAACGGGCTTGACGAAAAGTTTGCATTAGAACAAATAGTAAAACTAATTAATAATTAGATGATTAATTATAGCCTATATATTTAAAAAAGCTGCTAACTTACTGTTTGCAGCTTTTTTAAATATATAATTCATAACAAATGTTAAAGGAGAAAATATATGTTAAATAAGATTATAGAACACAATCGCACGTCTGATGTGATTTTAGATAACAAGCATTTTATATGGTATTTTCTTGAAATTAAATCAAGAAAAAGTGCTTATACTTCTAAGAGCTATGAACGAGATATAAAAGATTTTTTTTGCGTTGATTCTATTTGTGAAATCACAATGGAGGATATTAAGAAAGTGTCCTTAATACATACACAGAATTTTATAATAAAATTAATAGACAAAAATATGTCATCGGCTACTATAAATAGAAAAATATCATCACTTAGTGCACTCTATAAGTGGATATTAAAATATCAAGATAATTCTACAGGTGTTCATATAGTTAAATATAATCCCTTTGGAAACCTGAAGGAAGAAAGGCCTGTTATAAATAATATGGAAACTGAGTTTCTAACAAAAGATGAGTGTAAAACTTTACTCGGCAGTATAGATACATCTACTATATTAGGGTATAGAAATAAAACTCTATTAGCACTGGCTTTAACCACAGCCTTAAGAAAATCTGAGATTATAAATATTAAAATTAAGCATATTACCGCGCGTTCTGGTTATGATGTAGTAAGAGTAATTAGAAAAGGTGGTAAAGAAGATATAGTAAAACTTCAGGGTAACGTTCTTGCTATGATTAATGAATATATTTTACTTACTAAAAGAGGTAAGATATCCAGTGGTGAGGAGTATTTATTCATAGGTCACTCAACTAATGGAAAAAATAAAGAGAAATTAGATGCAAGTACTTTGAATTACATGATAAAAAAAGTATGCAGAAATGCGGGTATAGAAAAAAAATTAAGAGTCCATTCTACTAGACATACGGCAATTACATTAGCAATTTTAGCAGGGGCTACGGTGGAGAAAGTTAGAGACTTTGCTGCGCACAAAAATCTAGCTACAACTAATAGATATATTCATTCTATAGATAAGTTGAAAAATAATGCTGGAGACCTTATTGATTTGTTTTAAAGGGGGCTACATGGATAGAGAAGGACAGAAGATATCATTTATCCTGTCGGTCAATTAGGACCTATGAGAAGGCGTAATAGCAATTCAGTTGGATGACAGTGTTATAAAACTCCGTAATTTTAAATCATGTGTTTATTGTTGATCTATAATGGTTTTAGAAGTAAAATTACGTAAATAAGAGCATAGGAGGAAAAGATGAAAATAGGATATGCATGTATACCACTTACGACAAATGCAAGAACAAATAGAAGATTAATGCTGAAAAACTTTTCTGAAAAGATGTTTTTAGAGGTACTAGAGCAAAACTTAATAGACTTAAGATTAATATTAGAGAATAATGAAAAATTCAATATAAAGTTGTTTAGAATAAGCTCAGATATTGTTCCGTTAGGAAGCCACATTATTAATGAAATTCCGTGGCATACGGTTTTTAAAAATGAATTAAGTGAAATAGGCGAATATATAAAAAAATGTGGTATGAGGGTATCTATGCATCCAGGTCAGTACACTGTACTTAATGCTGAAAAGGAAGATATTGTAGCAAAAACAATTAAGGATTTGGAGTATCATGCTAGGTTTTTAGACTCATTAGGTGTTGATGGGACGAATAAGATAATACTTCATATTGGTGGAGCTTATGGAGATAAAGATGCTGCTATGAATAGGTTTATAGAAAATTTTAAAAGATTATCAGTTTCAGTAAAAAATAGAATTGTAATTGAAAACGATGATAGGATTTTCAATATTGAAGACCTGATTTTTGTAAGTAGTAAAATCAATATTCCGGTAATATTTGATAATCTTCACCATGAATGTAATCATTTGAAAGCTACGCCTGTGAAAGAGATAATAAATAAAGTAGCTAAAACATGGCAAGAGAAGGACGGAAATATAAAAGTTCACTATAGTCAGCAAAACTTTAAGAAACATATAGGGGCCCATTCAATTTCTATAGCAGCTGAAAAATTTCTGGAATACTATGAAGAGATTAAAGAGTACAATCTAGATATTATGCTAGAAGTAAAAGATAAGGATATTTCCGCTATAAAATGTAATCTTTTAGTTGATAATATGAAAAATAAATTAAAAGATGTAACTATAGAAAAACAGTGGTCTAAATATAAATATCTACTTATGGAAAGAAATTATAAATATTATAAAGAGTGTAGCCACATTGTAAAAGAAGATTGTAGTATTCAGGAATTTTACGAGTATATAGATGAAATAATGAACCTTGATGTAGAGGATGGCAGTTTTATTAATACTGCAGAACACGTTTGGGGATATGTAAAAAACAATGCTTCTGAGAAAGAGCAAATGCATTTCAAGAAAATTCTTTCTGATACGGAGAATAAAGAGAAGGTTAAAATTTATTTAAAAAAATTAAGTGACAAGTATAATGCTAAATATATGATTGATTCTTATTACTTCTACTATTAAGCTTAAATAATATAAAACAAGTGGCGGGGGGATTTAAAAATGTCGTACAACATAGAAATAGTCAGAAAACAACAGTGCGAAACAAGTGAATGGTCTGGTGGTACAACAACTGAACTTTATATTTATCCAAAAGGTTCAGTTTATAGTAAGCGTGATTTTGATTGGAGGATTAGTTCCGCAAGGGTTGAAGTAGAGCAATCTACATTTACACCGCTGCAAGGGGTATCTAGGATTATAATGATTATTGAGGGAGAACTTCATCTTTACCATGAAGGGCATCATAAGACTAAGCTGAAAGCGTATGAGCAAGACAGTTTTAATGGAGATTGGATAACAACGTCTTATGGTAAAGTCACAGATTTTAATTTAATGCTGGCGAAAGGTTACAAGGGTAGATTAGAATACATTTCTCTTAATGAAGATGAATTTAAAGATATAATATTACACAATAATGTTAAGGATGTTGAAAAATTATCTGGAATTACAGAAGCGTTTTATATAATTAAAGGTCATGTGGAAATTGTTTCAGAAGCAAAGGGGAAATTAAAGCTTAATCAGGGTGATTTAGCATTAGTAACTAGAACAGAGGAAGAAAGCATTTCGGAAATTAAGATTTATAATAACAGTGAGGAAGAATCTAAAATTATAAGAGCTACAATTGTTAAAGCGAAAATTATTTAATAAAGAAATGAATTTTTATCAAGCAAAAAAGAACGTTTGTTTGTATAAAATCTACTTTTGTTGTCAATAATTTAAAAAGTTATTAAACAAAAAAGGAGAGATGTAATATGAACAATGTTTCATTAATAGGAAGAATAACAAAAGATTTAGAACTTAAAGATTTTAACGAAGGAAAAGGCTTTTATACTAAATTTACATTGGCTATAAACAGAACACCGCGTAAGGACACACAACCTGAAGCGGATTTTATAAGTATTTTGGTATGGAATTCTTTAGCTGAAACAATGTGTAGATTTTTAGGTAAAGGAAGTCAAATTGGTATAACTGGTAAACTTTGCAGTAGTAGTTATACAGATAAGGATGGAAACAAAAGATATAGTATAGAAGTTGTAGCTGAAGATTTTAAGTTTCTAGATAAAAAGAAAGAAATAGTATAAAATATTTTTTTAGGATTAGTTAGGAAAGAGAATGCATTTGTAGTAATATATAGGTGTTAGTTTATACAATATGGAGGTGCGTTTATGAAGACTATTGTTGTAGCAGGAGGATGTTTTTGGGGTATAGAAGCTTATATGTCAGGAATAAATGGTATCATTGAAACTGTGGTTGGGTATGCAAATGGTAAAGTGAAAGACCCTACATATAATCAGGTTTGTAATGGAGAAACAGGACACGCAGAAGCCTGTCTAGTAAGTTACGATGAAAAAGTAGTATCACTAGAAAAAATATTAAACAAGTTTTGGGGAATAATAGATCCTACGGTTTCTAATAGACAAGGACTGGATATAGGTAGCCAATATAGAAGTGGTATTTATTATACTGATAAGTTGGATTTAGAAATCATATTAAAAACTAAAGATGAAGTACAAAGTAAGTATAATAAGGCAATAGTTACAGAAATACAATCACTTTCTTGTTTTTATGATGCAGAAAATTATCATCAAAAGTATCTACAAAAAAATCCAGGCGGCTACTGTCACATTGATTTAAACGATAATTAAGAAAAAATAGCTAAAAATATGAGTTTATTAATTTTAATCTTGAAAACTCCTTGGTTAACCAAGGAGTTTTTCTAATTATAATTTATACTATTAGACAAAATATATAGTTGTAGGTATAATTACATCATAATGTTATGAAGGGGAGGATTTACTTGTCAACTAAAAGATTGCTTGATAATGATGAAGAAATTATAAAAAAATGGCAATTGTTTGTTTTGGAAGGTATTTTAGATAAAAAAGGTCTTCGAGACATCATTTCAAGGTCGTGGGAAAGATGTAAATCATATGGTATAGATCCCTATGAAAACAATTTTTCTGTTGACATTACTGAAGATGATCTAAAAATGAAGTATAAGGAATTTTTACCCCTACTGGAGACGGCAAAACCATTAATGAAAACATTGTATAATTTGATTCAAAATTCAGATTTTATGATTAGGTTAACAGATGGAGACGGATATGTGTTGGAACATATAGGAGAGGACAGATTAATACATCATCATGATTTTCTGGTATTACAAGATGGATATAATATAAGTGAAGATGTCATAGGCACTAATGCCATTGGACTTTCATTAATAACGGGTGGGCCAATACAAGTCCTTGGTGGCGAACATTATTTACATAAGTATCATAAGATGACTTCTTCTGCATGCCCAATAAAAGATGAGGATAATGGAATTTTAGGGGTGTTAAGCATTACAGGTAACTATGAGTTTGTACATCCACATACTTTAGGTATGGTAGTAGCTGCAGCAAAAGCCATAGAAAAAGAAATGAAGTTAGAAAATTCTAATAAAAAATTAAAAATAGTTAATGAACAATTTTATCAAATTACAGAATCGATTTCAGAGGGGATTATTAGAATAGATAGTCAAGGCGAAATAACCAGTATGAATAGATTTGCAAGAAAACTATTGGGGTATAGGGGAAAAGGGAAATACAATATACACATAAGTGATGTTTTATCTACTAATTGTAAAAAAGATATTTTAGGCGCTGTAAATAAGGGGAAAGGATATCAAGAGGAAGAAATTGATTTCACTACAAAATTGGGCGCCAATAAAACGTGTATAGTTAATGTTACTCCCATAAGGCTTTTTAGTTCTTCAGACTTAGGTGGTGGGGTAATTACTTTTAGAGAAAACAAAGCCGTTCTAAGTATGATTAATAAAATTGTTGGCGCGAATGCAAGATTTACATTTGATGATATATTTGGCAAGAGTGAAAATATAGCTCATTCAATCAAAATTGCGACAATAGCGTCTAAGAATGACGCTACTATACTACTTCAAGGCGAGAGTGGAACAGGAAAGGAAATGTTTGCACAAGCTATTCATAACGCTAGTAGAAGAAAAGATAGACCTTTTGTATTCTTAAATTGTGGTGCTATTCCTCGGGATCTAGTTTCTAGCGAACTGTTTGGTTATGTGGAAGGTGCGTTTACGGGAGCTAAAAGAGGTGGGCATCCAGGGAAATTTGAACTTGCTGACGGAGGAACAATATTTCTTGATGAAATAGGAGATATGCCCCTAGATGTTCAAGTAAGTTTACTTAGAGTTTTAGAAGAACGTAATGTAGTAAGAGTTGGAGGACATGATGTTATACCAATAAATGTTAGGGTTATAGCGGCCTCAAACAAGGATTTGAAAAAAGAAGTTGCCCTTGGAAAATTCCGAAGTGATTTCTTTTATAGAATAAATGTTATGCCTATTTATATAAACTCCCTTAGGGAAAGAAAAGAAGATATTAAGATATTTATTGATTATTTTTATGAGAAATTCTGTGAGTCAAACGATAAGAATATAAAAAGAATTCATGAAAGTTTTTATGAAGGTATGATTAATTATGATTGGCCAGGAAATGTTCGGGAACTACAAAATATTATGCAACTTGTATTAAATATAGCTGAAAATAACAGTGTACTTACGGGTATCAACTTACCAAGTTATATAATTGAAAAAGAAGATGTTGGAGAAACGAGTGGCATAAAGCAACTATTGACATTAGAACAAATTGAAAAGAATACTATTATGCAGACATTAATAGATGTAAATGATAATATGGCAGCAGCTTCTAGAATATTAGATATAGGGAGAAGCACACTGTATAGGAAGATGAAAAAATATAAATTAGTTAGTAAATAGATGATTTTTGACTTAAGTAATAGTTGACGTGAAATAAAGTATATAAGAATACTTTATGCAATTACGACATCTGTGTCGACATGATACATATGTACCAAAATGGAACATGAATTTATCGGTGACAGCGATTTAGTGTGCCATTTTGAAACGAGTTGGTGTAAACAGTTACATTACATTGCAATTCACTATTTATAAAAAAACAAAAAAAGGTTATAAACCGTTGAAAACAGATGGTTTATAACCTTTTTTTATTAAAGCAAGGAATTGTGGCATATTTATTGCTACATATGTATTCAAGAATATAATGATAAAAAACTCGGAGAAAAGTAAGCTGAAAATGTATAGGAGGATTTCTAACATGTATTATGGGATTGTATCTTTATATCTGCTATTTTGGATAGTTATATCAGAAAATGCAAAAATTGAAACTATTTGTATTGGTATAATAGTAAGTTTGTTAGTTGTAACTTTAAATAAGGATTTAATGTGTATTAATAGAAAATTAAATTTCAGGAAAAATAGTATGTTGTGGATTTCTTACACGACCCTTATGTTAAAAGAAATATTGGTTTCCAATATTAATGTTGCTAAAATAGTTCTGAGCCCTAAAATAGTTATATCGCCACAGATAGTAACAATTAGAACAAAAATAAAATCCGATTTTAATAAAACAATTTTTGCAAATACAATAACATTAACTCCAGGAACCTTAACTATTTCAATGGATGGAGACAAGATTTTAGTGCATTGTTTAAAAGGTGAATATTCAAAGGACTTAACTAATTCAACTTTTGAAAAAATAATAATGAAAGTTGAGGAAGGCATTTATGAGTAAACTATTAATTTTTTCTATTTTATTTTTATCAGCTACAATTTTCATTTGTATGTTCAGAGCAATCAAGGGGCCGACCGCAGCAGATAGACTTATTGCTGTTAATGTAATAGGCACTAAAACCATTGTACTTATTTTAATAGTTTCTTTTCTGCTTCATGAAACTTATTTTGTTGATGTTGCCATAGTATATGCTTTAATTAGTTTTCTATCGTCGATTGTTATAGCTAAAGTTATTGAGAATTCAGGAGGGAAAAATATATGAAAGATATCGTTGTAACAATGTTTCTCTTTGGAGGGTTATTCTTTTTCATGGTGGGAACACTTGGTATTATAAGGTTTCCAGATGTGTTTACAAGAGCTCATAGCGCTTCCAAATGTGATACATTAGGTGCTGTACTATGTTTATGTTCATTAATAGTACTCGAAGGCCTAAATATGGTTAGTTTTAAATTTATGTTAATTCTTATATTTGTGTGGACTGCAAATCCAACAGCTACACACTTAATAGCCAAGGCTGAATACACAAGGCAAGCGAACCTTGCAAAAATAAATGAGGTGAAAAAGCATGAAAATATTTAGTGTTATAATGCTGGCGTTTTTAATAGGCTCTGCTATAGCAGTTTCAAATATAAAAAGCTTACTTGGTGCAATAATAGTATTTATGGTGTATAGCCTAATAATGACGATCTTATGGCAACAGCTAAATGCTCCAGATTTAGCAATAACTGAAGCCGCAGTAGGAGCAGGTATTACCACAATTTTATTTGTACTTACACTAAAGCGGATTAAAGGAGTAACAAAATGAAAAAACTTTTATCTACTCTAATTACAATAAGTTTAATTATTATTTTACTTTTGGGTGTTAATGAACTTCCCGAATTTGGACAATATGATAATCCTGCAAATAATGAAGTTGCACATTATTACATTGAAAACACAACAAAAGAAACTGGTGCAATGAATATTGTTACGGGGATTATTTTAGATTACCGTGCCTTTGATACTTTTGTTGAGTCGAGTGTGCTATTTACTGCTTCAATTATAGTGTTGTTAGTTCTGAAAAAGGAAAAACGATCTGGAGATACACAAAATGAAGGCACAACTATAGAAAGTACTATTTTAAAAGGGGTAAGTAAATTACTAATACCTTGTATTCAAATTTTTGGGATATATATAATTTTTTATGGGCATATAAGTCCAGGGGGGGGATTTGCAGGTGGAACCATTATAGGTACAAGTTTAATCTTATATAGATTAATTTATGGTAAAAAATTTACTGATAAAAAGATTCCATTCTCAAAACTGTTAACCTATATTTGCGGGTCGCTTATACTTTATGGATTACTAAAAGGATATAGTTTTATAACTGGTGGAAATCATTTGAATCTTCCACAACCGGGGCTTGGAACTCCAGGAAATATACTCAGTGGTGGATTTTTATTGCCATTAAACATATTAGTAGGACTTATTGTGGCAATTACGATTTACTTTTTTTTCACTTTATTTGACGGAGGAGAAATTTAGTTATGGAAGGATTAATAAGTAATTATTATGAAACTGGTGCAATTATACTGTTTGGAATTGGATTTTCTATACTATTACTGCACAACAATTTAATAAAAAAGATTATTGGAATGAATATAATGGATACAGCAATATTTTTGTTTTTTATAGCGAAAGGATATGTTGTAGGCCTGGATGCACCAATTATTATAGGAGCACATAAAGGAGTTCAAGGGTATATCAATCCTGTCCCATCTGCTCTAATGCTTACTGGAATAGTTGTAGCAGTTAGTACAACAGCATTTGCCCTTGCGCTAACAGTAAAACTCTATGACGGCTACGGTAGCATTGAACTAGACGAGATTATGAAAATGAGGAGTGATTAATATGAATTTAATGCAAAGTTTTCCACTTGCTATTATATTAGTTTTGTTTATTACTGCATTTATGATGCCACTTATTAAAAACACGAAGATTGTTAAGATGATTAGTTTAATATCAATGGCAATAGTCATGATTTTAGCAATGTTAAATTTGAGTTTTGTTATTAAAAATGGTGAGTATTTGTATAGAATTGGACATTATAATGCACCGTACGGAATTGAATTTCGAATTGGAATAATTGAGGCTATGATGGGACTCCTTTTTACATTTGTTGCACTTATGATAATCTGGTATTCAATATATAGTATAGAAAAAGAAATTAAAGAATCTAAGTTAGGGTTATATTATTTACTTATTAATATTTTGATAGGTTCCCTACTTGGAGTAGTATATTCTAATGATTTGTTTAATTGTTTCGTATTTATAGAAGTAGGAACCCTTGCATCTTGTGGAACTATTATAGTTAAAGACAAAAAAGAAAATATAAGAGCAACATTAAAATATTTAATTATGAGCTGTCTCGGATCCGGACTTGTACTTATGGGGATTGCTTATTTGTACTCAATGACTGGATATTTAAATATTAACTACATCCATGAAGAATTAATAAAATCCTATTTAAATTATCCCAATGCAGTATTAATATCTATAGTTTTATTTATTATTGGTCTCGGAGTAAAGAGTGCCATGTTCCCACTGCACAACTGGCTTCCAGATGCACATTCAAACGCACCATCATCCTCAAGTGCAATTCTATCTTCGCTAGTTTTGAAGGCTTTTGTCTTACTTTTGATTAAAATATTATATAGACTTTATGGAATGGAGATACTGCACCATTATTCAGTTCTAAATATTATTTTAATACTAGGTAGTTTAGGAATGATAATGGGCTCGGTCTTTGCTATCTTTCAAAAGAATGTAAAAAGAGTTATAGCCTATTCTACGGTGGCACAAATGGGGTATATATTTTTAGGTGTTGGGCTAGGAACAGATATAGGGGTTTCCGTTGCTATATTTCATATTATCGGCCATGCCTTAACTAAATCAGCACTGTTTTTATTAGTTGGAGCAATGATAGAACAAACAGGGCATAAAACCTTAGAACATCTAAAGGGAATAGGTAGAGAAATGCCATTAACCTTAGGATTATTTTCCTTAGCTGCACTATCTATGATAGGAATTCCTATGTTACCTGGGTTTATAAGTAAGTGGTATTTGTCGTTAGCCACTATTGCAGCTGGAGAAACAATTTTAATTGCAGTTATATTGATTAGTAGTTTACTGAATGCAGTATATTACGCTCCAATTGTTATAAATGGATTTTTCGGAGAGGATAATATGGAAGGTAAAGTATATAAATCTAAAAGCAAACCTATAAAAGAAATGATTCCTGTAATTTTTTTAGTGGGTTCAATGATTTACGTAGGAATAGCATCTAGAGGAATTATAAATTTAATTACGCTGGGACTTAAATAGAGGAGGGAATTATAAATTGAATAGTAGCATAATAATACTTCCCATTATATTTCCATTTATATTAGCAATAATTATGGCAACTATAAAATTTGATGAGAAGAAAAGGAATATTTTTGTAAGCATAGGTGTTATATTGAATTTTGTTTTTTTAGTTGCTATATTTTATAAGTTTGGGGAAAGCAGTTTTCATCTACTCAAATTGAATGAATTTCTGGATGTTTACTTTAGAATTGATAAGTTAAGCATACTATTTTCACTATTGGTTTCGATTTTATGGGTTTTTACTGCTTTTTATGCAATGCAATATATGAAGCATGAGGGAAAAGAAAGAAAGTTTTTCATTTTTTTTCTTGCAACCCTTGGGGTAACCATTGGAATTGCTTTTGCGGGGAATCTTATAACACTTTACGCCTTTTATGAGTTTCTAACACTGTCAACCTTTCCACTTGTAATACATACAGAGTCAAAACAGGCTCTAAAAAGTGGAAAGAAATATCTCATATATTCTTTTTCAGGAGCAGCACTAGTTTTACTTGGAATGCTTTTATTATTCAGTATTACTAGTGATTTGACATTTGCTTCGCATGGTATTTTGTCACCACTAACAAATGATAATAGGACGCTATATATAATAAGCTATGTTGTTATGTTTTTAGGTTTTGGAGTTAAAGCAGCCCTTGTACCATTTCATTCATGGCTACCTGCTGCAATGGTAGCGCCAACACCAGTTAGTGCACTTCTTCATGCAGTTGCAGTTGTGAAATCAGGGATTTTTGCTATTGTTAGAATGACATATTTTATATTTGGAGCAGAAATTGTTAAGGCGCTTCATGTAAATATATTTTTAAGCATTCTTATAGTACTTTCAATTTTGATGGGTTCATTCTTAGCACTCCATCAAGAAAATTTAAAGAAGAGATTAGCTTACTCAACCATTAGTCAATTGGGATATGTTTTATTAGGTGTAGTTCTTCTAAATGAAGAGGCACTTGTTGGAGGGCTCCTTCATTTAATTAACCATGCAGTAATTAAGATTGTTCTTTTTTTCTGTGTTGGAGCGATAATGTATACTACTGGAAAAACGGATATTAGCCAGATTAGGGGTATTGGGAAACAGATGCCAATTACAATGAGCTGTTTTGGTATAGCGGCTATATCATTAATAGGAATTCCACCGACAAATGGATTTGTTAGTAAGTGGTATCTAGCTCAAGGGGGACTTGAAGCTGGAAAAATGATTTTTCCAGCGATACTCCTCATTAGTGCACTATTAACTGCCCTATACCTTCTTCCAGTAATAACTGAAGCCTTTTTTAAAAAAGGGGATGACACTATAGTTAAAGAGGCACCAATGAAAATGTTAATCCCTATAGTTATGATAACTATAATAATTGTTTTACTTGGACTATTTCCTAATATGATTATTACATTTATACAAAAAATTGCTAGTGAGGTACTTTAAGAAAGGAGAATGTATTTTGAAATCAACTATATATTTATTATTTATTTTGCTATTTCCATTTTTTTGTTCTTTTATAGGTTTCGCTATAGGAAGAAAAAATGAAAAATATAGGGATGTTTTTAATACTATAATGACAGCTATTGTACTTTTGGTTACCACAATGTTATATAAATATGTTGCATTACAGCCTATAGAAGTATACGTTCCACATATTATGGGTACGGGTCTTCATCTAAAATTAGATATGTTTAGATATGTTTTTGTATGGCTTACAGCTATGATATGGTTTTTAACTACACTGTACTCATCTCATTATTTATTGAGCCATAGAAACAGAAATAGATATTATTTGTTTTTTATGCTAACACTAGCAAGCACTATAGGAATTTTCATATCAGAAAATTTTTTAAACTTGTTCACTTTTTTTGAAATGATGTCATTTACATCTTATGCATTAATAATTAACGATGAAGATGATTATTCTCATGAAGCCGGCAATACTTATATTATAATGGCAGTTACTGGTGGTCTCATTCTGCTTATGGGATTGTTTTTACTATATAATTATACTCAGACATTAGATATAGGTGAACTTAGTGTGGCTGTAAGTGGGCTTGGAAGTGTAAAGTATCTTATCGTAGCACTAATAATTATAGGGTTTGGAGTGAAAGCTGGGATGGTGCCACTACACATATGGCTGCCTAAGGCGTATCCTGCAGCGCCAACACCTGCAACCATAGTTTTATCAGCAGTTTTAGCTAAAACAGGTATATTTGGAATTATATTAACAATTGAAGTAATTATGAGTGGAGATTTTATTATTTCTATTATTATTCTAGTGATAGGATTTCTAAATATGTTCATTGGTGGAATTCTCGCCATGATGCAAAGAAACATTAAAAGAATTCTGGCATATAGTAGCATGAGTCAAATTGGCTATATTCTTGTTGGAATTGGACTCATAGGAATATTGAAGGATCATAGGACTATAGCTATATATGGTACATTGTATCATGTTGTAAATCATGGAATTTTTAAAGCCTTACTATTTATGGGGACTGGAACTATATATATGGTTTTGAATGATGTGAGTATAAATAAAATTGGAGGATTTGGAATAAAAAAACATTTATTAAAGATAATATTTTTTATAGGGCTCCTATCAATTATAGGAATGCCTGGCTTTAATGGTTTTACTAGTAAAACTATGTTGCATGAGGCGCTTATTGAAGCTCAACATATGTATAAGGGCGTATTCTTTAAGATGTGTGAAATTGTATTTATAATAAGTAGTGGTTTTACTGTAGCCTATTTATTAAAAATATTTGTAGCTGTATTTATAGAAAAAAGTAATCATGAAATTGAAAAGGTAAAGGCTAAATTAAGTAAAAGGGTACTTCTGCCAATGGTTACACTTAGTTTAATGAGTATATATATTGGACTTAATCCGAGTGCTATTTTACATGTGTTAGATAAAGCACTGAAACCCTTTGGAAATGCAGAGCCACTAGTAGTGAGTTTATACACTTTTAATAATATTAAAAGTTCTTTTATAATAATAGTAATTGGTATCATAGTTTATATTGGATTTATAAGAAAAGTGTTAAAAAAAGGTGAAGGGGCTAATTGGTATTATGTGAACCCGACTTTAAATTGGGTAAGTTTAGAGATGCATATATATAAGCCACTAGCTAAATGCATTATTCTTGTGAGTCTGTTTATTTTTAATATCATTGACCGAGCGGTGGTTAATAGTGTTACTTTTATAGGTACTAGTATTGATTCAATTACTAAAATTGAAATTGATAATGTAAAATATGTTACAAAAGGAGTTGGAAGTAAAATTAATGATTTATTTCTTACCAAAAATATTAGTAAACATAAAATTAATATTGAAAGAGAAAAATTAGAAAAAACAAACATTAAAGATAAAATACGGGAAATGGTACATAATATGAATAGTTTAACTTACTCACTATTTATTTTCGGAATTTTGCTTATAGCGTGTTTATTATCTTTAATGTCCTAAAAAAGTAAAAAAAATTGATTTTTTAGTTATATACTTATATAATTTAGAATGAAGGTTATATATAAGTATTATAAATTAAATTTTAATTAGGAGTGGTATAGTGGAAGAACGGTTGCAAAAATTCATGGCAAGATGTGGAATTGCTTCACGAAGAAAATGTGAGGAAATTATTGTTAGTGGAAGAGTAAAAGTAAATAATAAATTAATTGTAGAACTTGGTCAGAAGGTTAACCCTGACATGGATGTGGTGCACGTAGATAATGAAATTATTAGATTAGAAGAAAACACAGTATATATTGCGTTAAACAAACCCGAAGGCGTAGTGTCCACAGTGAATGATGAAAAAGGTAGGAAAACTATTATAGATTTAATAGAAGTAAAGGAAAGGATATATCCCATAGGGCGACTAGATTATGATACATCAGGCCTTATTATATTAACCAATGATGGAGATATATATAATAAGGTAATTCATCCAAGACAAGCAATTAATAAAGTTTATATAGCTTTATTAGAATGCTACCCAACAGAGGAAGAAATTTATAAGTTTTGTAATGGGGTAGATATTGATGGATACATAACAGCAAAGGCAGAGTTTGAGGTGTTAAATAAGTTCGGAGTAAACTGTAATGTTAAAATAACTATACATGAGGGGAAAAATCGTCAAATAAGAAAAATGTGTGAGGCTATAGATCATCCTGTTATTAACTTAAAAAGAGTTTCTGTTGGTGAAATAGCTTTAGGAGAACTGGAAAAGGGTAAATGGAGAAATCTAACTAACATTGAAATAGATTATTTGAAGAATTTATAATTCACTATTCTTAACATTCTTTTTATTTTAATAAGACGAATAAGTCATCTGTGATTACTAATTATAAAAAAATGAATAATCCATTGAAAATTTATTCAATAAATGGTAAAATGAATTATATATTTCATTTTACTATTTATTGAATTTTTTAATTCATTTATCTTAAAATAACAAAGGAAGGATTGAGTTTATAATGGAGAATAACAAACAAGATTTAATGAGGTCTATTCAAGTTAAATTTCCGCGTCTAAGTAAAGGTCAAAAACTAATAGCGGAATTTATTTTAAAACATTATGATAAGGCTGCATTTATGACAGCGGCAAAATTAGGAATTAGTGTAGGGGTAAGCGAATCTACTGTTGTAAGATTTGCCAATGAGTTAGGTTTTAGTGGATATCCAAAACTCCAAAAGTCTCTTCAAGAATTAATTAAAAATAAATTGACTACGGTACAAAGAATTGAATTATCTAATGATTTCATTACTCAAGAAAATGCGCTGAAAGGTGTACTGAAAGCTGATATGGAAAATATTAGAGCCACACTTGAAAAGATTAATCATAAAACTTTTGAGGATGTAGTAAATTCATTATTTAAAGCTAAGAAAATATATATAATAGGACTTAGAAGCTCAACTGCTCTAGCAGAATTTTTAGGTTTTTATTTAAATCTGATTTTAGATAACGTTAAGGTTGTTACCTATGGTGTTAGTGATATATTTGAGCAAATGATCAACCTCTCTGAAGTAGATGTTGTAATCGGAATAGGATTTCCGAGATATGCTAAAAGAACAATCGAAGCATTGGCTTTTGCTAAAAGCAGGAATGCAGAAGTTATAGCAATCACAGATAGTTTGTTGTCTCCGCTAGCAGCTAAGGCCGACAATACGTTAATAGCTCAAAGTAATATGGCATCCTTTGTTGATTCTTTAGTAGCACCACTTAGTGTGATAAATGCACTCATAATAGCTGTTGGACTTCGAGAAAAAGAAAAAATATCTAGCACATTCGCTACTTTAGAGGATATATGGGAAGAATATCAAGTTTATTCTTATAGAGATAAGGATTAAAGAGTATGAGTTCAAGATAAACAGATGTAAATGTTTACTCTTTATTAAAAAAAATAAAAAAATATTTTAAAAAAAAAAGGAATATCTAAAATCATATAGAATATAGTATACGTAAAGCAATTTAATATTCATATATATATTAAATTGAAATAAAACATTCATTCTCAGGAGGGATTAAGTTATGGAAACTAAGGCTTATATTCAACAAGTATTGGAAAATGTTAATAAGAGGAATTCTAATGAACCTGAATTTTTACAAACAGTACAAGAGGTGTTAGGTTCTTTGGGACCAGTTCTAGATAAACACCCAGAATACATTAAGGCAAACCTTTTAGAAAGATTCTGTGAGCCTGAAAGACAAATTATGTTTAGAGTGCCATGGACAGATGATGCAGGAGTATCACATGTTAATCGTGGTTTTAGAGTGCAATTCAATGGATCTATAGGACCATTTAAAGGTGGTTTAAGATTGCATCCTTCAGTTTACATAGGGATAGTTAAATTCCTAGGATTTGAACAAACATTGAAGAATTCTTTAACAGGACTTCCAATGGGTGGAGGTAAAGGTGGTTCTGATTTTGATCCAAAAGGAAAATCAGATAACGAGATAATGAGATTTTGCCAAAGCTTTATGACTGAACTTTACAGACACATAGGACCAGATGTTGACGTTCCAGCTGGAGATATTGGTGTTGGCGGAAGAGAAATCGGTTACTTATTTGGTCAATATAGAAGAATTAAAGG
>NZ_JBNMNU010000073.1:0-20305 GCF_051278035.1 Clostridium sp. | reverse complement strand
AACGTAATTTACAGCTATAATCCCTCCAAATGAATGTGCCATTACTATCCACTTTGCTATTCCTAATTTTTTTCTTATTTCTTCAATATCATTTATTATTCTATCTATAGAATAATCGCCATCAATAGTCCCTCCTGACCTTGCACTTCCCCTTTGATCAAAATATATTATATTCATAAAGCTTTCTAATGAATTACCGCCTAATATTTCAAAGTCAAGACTACCTTCTCCTGGACCACCATGAATGAATATACAAGGTATACCCTCTCCAGACTGTTTTACATATAGATTAACTTTATCACTCATTTCTAAATACATTTAATTGTCCCCCGTTGTTCAATTTCTATAAATATAGTTATGTCATAATAAATTACCACTGTGGCTTAATATAATAATATATTAGAGTTCATACCTACTGAAATTCTTTTATATCCCATCTTATCATTTTTTCTTTAAATACATCATGCATAACATTAATACTCTCATCATTGAACTCTAACCATTGGTATTTATCATGTTCATCAGATAGTATTACATTACCATCTTTTATTGTGCATAAATAGATAACACCAGTTATTTGGTATTCCTTAGAAACAAAATTCCAAGTATCTAAAAGTTTATATGAATTTATAACTAAATTAATTTCTTCCTTTACTTCTCTAAATAGCGTCTCTTCCGCTGTTTCTCCAAACTCCATCCTCCCTCCAGGCAATTCCCATAAGCCACCTATTTCTTCGGTCTTGTGTAATGCTAAATATTTATTGTTTTTTATAATAAGTGCCTTTGTTGCAAAGTAAATTTTCTTGTTTTCCATACAATAAATCCCCCTAACGCCTTCGAATAACTATATAATTCACAAGAATTAACATCTCCATTAATGAGACCATAATAATTAGCATTATATGTTTCATATCCAAATATGGTCATCTCCTTGTTGCAGAATATTTTACTGTTTAAACTTGAATTTTCCTCTTACAATAAATATAAGTAACAAAAACTCCTCTATCATCTTTATTTTCTAAGTATTTAATTAACTCAAATGAATTTTCTATATTTTCAAAATCAGTTATTTGAATTAAATCCTCTTTTTTAATTTTAGAGTCAACATTGTGCTTGTCCCCAAACCCACAGATAAATAAAATACCATCATCAGTTATATGGTTTTCTATATCTGCAAGTTGATTCTTATTTAATCTATAATGATTAATTAAAATATTATCAAATATGCCTATATCCTTTAATGAATTTGCAATGTTTAAATCAATTTGTTCTGTATTTACTAAATAATTATCTCGTTCTGCAAACATTTTTAAACGTTCAAGTGCCTTACTACTGAAATCAACTCCTGTTACTTTAAAGCCCTTATCACTTAAAAACAGTGTATTCCTTCCATCCCCACATGCAATATCAAGAACGGAACCTACTTTGAAGTATCCTATATTATCAACCACTGACTTTTCAGGACTTAATAGCTTATCATCTCTATTCTCAAATTTATCATCCCAGTATTGTTTGTTTCCCATATAATCCATTTTATAACCTCCCAATGCTGTACTTCCAACACTATAGTAATATACCCCAATCTAATGCAGATACTTTCATTTCCAACAATGCTTCATAAAATAGATTTGATTTTTAAATTTTAATTCGTTTTAAACATAACCAACCACTATGTTCATTATTTAACCTTATCAATATTTTCAATATATAAACTTATTTCTTCACAATCTGGGCATATCGCAACCATCGGTTTTTCACTAAACCTTTTTTAGTTGTGACGCATGATACGAAAGGTGCGACTGAAGGGAATAACTAATATGTACCTATGTTTTTTATTGAATACATCAACTCACCATCATAAGAACTATCATCTTCCTCCTCTATTTCGGATTCAAAACACATTCCTATCTTGTCCAACACTTTCTTTGATACTTCGTTATCTTTATTAACAGTTGCAACTATCTTAATGGTATTCATATTGTTAAACCCATACTCAATAATGGCTTTCCCAATTTCAGTTGCATATCCTTTTCCATAGTGTTCTTCAAATAGCCCATAGAATAATTCATTTTCTGCAATATCATATGTAAGTGGGAATAATCCAACAAAACCTACACATTCATTGTTAACTTTTGAAACTACCACTAAGAGAAATCCTTCAAATTTAGAAAGTGTACTTTCTTTATATCTCTTTAATATTCTTCTCATTAATTCTTCACATTCTTCAAGGGTTCTTTCTTGAGCAAATGGGACATATTTCATTATTGCTTCATTATTTACTATCCTATGCAATTGATAAATATCAGTATTAATAAAATTTTTAATTATTAAATGCTCTGTTTCTATTCTTATATGTTCATACATTTTAGTTGCTCCTTTATTTCGCATTTTTCTACTCTTGTTGATGAACAATATAAGAATATTACGTAGCATCATCGTTCCATTCAAATCCTTCGCTATTTAATGAAACAATCACCAAGTATTATAATTTTATCTAAATTAACCACCTATTTTTTTTATAGTCTGCTATTAGTTGTTGGAATGCTATATTTATACAGGTTTTCATTATCCTCTTCATCAAAAATAATTCCTAATAATTCTCCATTATTCTTTTCTATAATTTTTTTAGAAGCTATATTATCTATGCTACAATTGGCAATCACTTCTTTTATTCCTATTTTTTCTGACTCACCCAATGCTAATTTTAGAATTTGAGTGCCATAACCTTTATTTCTATAACATGGTGATATATCATAACCTATATGACCAGAACACTCTATTTCTTGATGTCTAATTCGCACTACTCCGACTACTTTATTAATATCAATCAACCAAAATGTTGAGGTTGTAACCCATCCTTGAGGTAAATCTATTCCTTTAGAAAGATTGTATAAGTCGTTTAAATATCCATCAAAATTCTCTAACCCCTTATTATATATGTTCAAATAACAATTATCATTTGTTTTTCTATATGCTAAAACATAATTTTCAAAACTCTTTTGATATTCTATTCTTGGCTCAACTAAAAATAAATCATTCATAATTTAACACCCACTTTTTATAATTTCATTCGCATTTTTATATTGTTGTAACGCACATAAAGAATATCCCATCATTAAAGTTCCTTAAAAAGGGTACTAAATAGAATTTTCATCTGTGAATTAACCTTAAATTTTCTACAAATTTCATAAAAAATACATTGAATATCATCTTTAAAGTTATTATTAAAATTTAAATCATGAATTTCAAGAACAATAAGGCTCTTTTTGATTTCTGATAAGAAACCATATGCACTATCCGTTTTATTTGATAGATACTTAATAATTCCTTTATGTACTAACCTTAAAATCTTATACCAAGTAGGTCTATTAGGTATATAATTTGATGTTATTTGTTTTCTAATAATCTTTTCGTTACTTATGACAAAGTTTGTATCGTATTTTAAAAGAACTTTGCAACTCACCAGATCTTCTTGTGAAATTACTTCTCTTATATCTAAATCTACAGAAATGGTATCCTTATAAATCAAAATTAAGATGCCTTCGGGGTTTTCTGTAAGATTAGTCATAACTGGCTCATTATAAAGCGTTATAATTTCATCAACTTTACAATCTGTAATATCTCCCAAAATTATCAAATCAATATCAGAGTATTTTGTTGCTGTACCATTTGCTAAAGAACCTTTCAATATCATTGAAAATTTATTAACCTCACAAAATTTATAAACAGTCTCTATATAATTCTTATGATTTAATGTTGGATAAATAATATTAAAATTTTCCATAATTATCTCCTTTCGTAAATGGGTTAATGTATCCATAATACCCACCCTTAATTATATAAAAAATGTGCCACAGCTCCGCACTTACTCAATATGCTCTTCTTTAATTCTTATAGCCTCTACCATAGGATATCTTTCATTAATCATTTTGACTAAACTTTCCAATCCAAATATTTCAGTAAATGTATGACTGCCAACAATAAGATTTATTTTACTATATTGTGCATATTGAACAGTATAAAGTATCTTTTCGCCAGTAAAATATATATCACATCCTAAATTAACAGCATCTTTTATATCAATGGCAGAAAAACCTGCACCTGTTATTACTCCTATTTTCTTTATTAATCTTTCATTGTTTTTCCATTTTCGTATTGGCTCTTCTAACAACATTTCTATTTTATTTACAAGTTTTTCAAACTCAATAGGTTCATCTATTTCTCCTACCCTTCCACAATACATTCCTTCATCGTTTGAAAATTTATCTATAACCTTAAATCCAAGTTTTTTTAATATTGAAGTGTTGTTACCAAATTCAGCATCATCCAATGGTAAATGAACAAAGAAATGCGTTATGTTACCTTGTTTTAAAATTTTAAGTGCATCTTCCTTTAATCCACACATCCATTCCCAAGCATCATGATGTGTTATTAGTAAATTAACATTATTTTTTACTGCCTCTTGTGCAGACTCAATAGTTAAGTTGGTGCAATATCCTATTTTTGAAACTTCTTCTCTCCCGATATTAGTGAATCCATATTCATTTTTTCCTTTTACAATCTCTAATTTTTCTTTTGTAAAATTATCAATAATAAAGTTTTCGAAATCTTTGAGTAACATATCTTTTCCTCCTTAAATAGCATCAAATTAAGTATTCTCTATAGTTAAGTCGTCAATATCTATTTTAGTGGTATAGGGAAATTTTTTGCCGTTGTGACGCAAATAATGAAAATTCCAAAATAATTACTATTTTAAATTCCATTCATATACACACTTTTGTTTTTCACCCTTTAGATACATTTCATTATGTGGTGGCAAATCTACTATTTCTTTAAGTTTAAGCCCCGCCTTCTCGCAAGTTTTTCGAGATTGAACGTTATCTGGATTGCAAGTTATTATTAAACTATCCATTCCATGAGCAATTGCTACCTGTCTAATGATTTTACAAGCCTTTGAAGCATAATTGTTGCCTCTATAAGATTCTTTAATCTCATAACCAATATGACCACCATAATATATATTCTGATTATAGCCGACACGAATATCAATAACACCTATACTATCATTTGAATTGTGTAAAGTAATCCTATATTTATATGCAGGTACATAGCCTTTTTCATCATTAGAAGGTGTCTTTCCTTCTATCTTTAAATCAATTTCACCATCTGTTAAATAATCAAAATCCTCGAACTCAAACATTCTATCCCCTCTCTGTTTCATCGTAAAATACAATTTTGGCACAAAACATTTATTTACTATAATCTACATTCCTTTGAATGCCATTTAGAAATTGTTTGTTAATCAATTTTAGTACAATCTTCTTATAAATCATGTATCCTATCCAAGCACCAAAAGTATTTAATATTATGTCATCAATATCGAA
Source organism: Clostridium sp. (assembly GCF_051278035.1). Classification (GTDB taxonomy): domain Bacteria; phylum Bacillota; class Clostridia; order Clostridiales; family Clostridiaceae; genus Clostridium_AD. The sequence goes on along the minus strand of NZ_JBNMNU010000073.1, from coordinate 14,921 downwards.
TGACCTGCCTATATTGCCTACATAGTAAGATAAAAGTTGAATAATCTCTATTCCTAAAGAAAATAAAAATGAATATAAAAGTGTCTTTCTAACATTGTAAAATTTTCTCCATAATATTGGGAGTAGTAATCCAAATGGAAATAATAGTAACGTATTACCCAAAATATTTTTAATCCAAAATCTAATCATAAAATTATGCATTTGTGGATCTTGTGGAATATTAATAACACTATCTATTGTGTTAAAGACTGGTACAAGGTTTACTGAAACCATCCCCTTACTTCCATCCCAGGTTATCATTAGTGGGAATAAAGTTATTCCTATAAAACAGAGAATATAGACAAGAAAAAGATTTAACACAATTTCTCTTTTAATTGAAAACTGAACTTTACTGCGATTTTTGAGAATTGAAACTACTCTAACCAGTATCCACATAGGTAGAATAATTATGAACAAAAATTCAATCTCTAACCTAATACCCATTTAAAATCACCCTTTCACTGTTTTTTGACCACTCAAATATAATAATTAATGTTATTGTAATATGCCTATGATCTTATCTAACTGTTATTTTAACTTTAATTTTCATTATTAAACTCTTACATATTATTTAATTGTTCAATTATTTCAGGTTAATTAAAAATACTGGATACCATTTTAGATATCTCCACAACCATCTATAACTAAATCTGCTTGTTCATATGGTTTATGCTCCTTCATATATTTATCTTCTTGAACCATCCAGTTTTTCTCCCACATGTCTCTTGATGTTTCTCCATCTCGTTTAATTCCACGGGCAAGACGGATTCCCCTCGAACAATCAACAAAAACTTTATAATCATACAAATTAACCAATTCTTTTCTTATAGAATAAACTCCTTCAACAACTACTATTCCGCCAATACATACTACGTTCCAGTCACCTAACATATCTGAAGCCCAGTCATATATTTGATATTTAGAATTCTCATTATTAGCCAATGGATCTAATACTTGTTCTTTAAATCTCCGCCAATCAACATCAGCTCCAATAGGTTTTTCTATAGCAGTCTCCTTAATTCTTTTAGCTGATGATATATAAAAATTATCCATATGTATAATAGTTATATCTGAACTCAATTTTGCTAATTGTTTTGTAAATGTACTTTTACCTGAACCACCACAGCCATCTACTCCAACTAAAAGAGTTGACTGCTTTCTTGTCAGATTTTCCAATGTCATTAATAGCTGTTCAAATGATTTAAATTCTCCCCGTATACTTTTAAATATCATATTTTATCAATCCTTTTATTATCATAGATTTTTAGATCTTTTTTAAGATTATTCAGAACTTATAATTAGTAATCATATTCATACTTGCCAACACCGATCTTTTGAGTTAATACTTCGTTTTCTCTGGCTTTCCTTATCTCAATAAGATTTAGAACATTATATCCTCTTTTAGATAAGAACGGTATTATTTTATCATTATTAGGATGTACATAATTAAACACTGTACTTCCACCCAATCTTTGTGCAATATCCTCTGCCTTTTCATATAATTTTGAGCCTATTCCATTTCTTCTTGTATTATGAGAAACAAATAAAGATTCAGCCCAAACCGTTTCACTTTCAACTCGGCATACTAAATATCCTAATAGCTCTTTGTTACTATCCTCAGCCACAAATACAGGATACTTCCCTTCCATATACTCTCTAAATTCTTCTTTTCCTTGCTCTATATTAGGAATAGATCTAACTGTTTTAAGCCGTCTCAAATCTACTCTGAACTGTGCTATTAATACTGATATTTTTTCTTCGTCATTTGATTTTGCTAACCGTATAATCATAGTTTCTTCCCCCTTAGTAATTCGTTTTATAAGAATTTATTTGAATACAATACAATTAAGGTTAACCAATTTGTTTGGTCATCTGTTCGATTTTAAATTATATTTTCCTTACTTTAAAAATAAATGATAGTGGACGCATTTTTGCCTTTTTTTTGACCTGTTGTCAATATTACAATAAAAACTGAAAGAAGTTTCCCATAACGTAAATTAATGATTGATGAATCATTGAATAACATTACGACTAAACATATTGTAAATGTGTTTCTTTATATCCAATTTATCCTTATTAAATTGTCCAATCCATTTTCTATACCAAATGAAATTATATAAGCAATTGCACAAACAACTGTAAAATTACTACCTTTTGAAAATAGAAATGGTAATTTACTTTTTAGTGAGTTTATTACAAAATGTAAACAAATTAGTGATACTATTATGGAAATTAAAGATGGTATATATTTCATCACTTCTAAACTGGATAATTTATACCATAAAAGACCTGTACCTATTTCATCCTCCATACTAAACGCACTTTTAGTAATAAATCTAAAATAAGAAATACTCATTGGTATTAGCCTAATCAATGAATTAGATAAAGCAAATCCTCCAATAATCATAGTAGTTACTTTATTTTTTGTATCTATTAAACTTAAAGCCAAAGTAAACCCAATTGCTAAAATTAATGTAGTGGTAGGTCCCATATCACAAGGATTCTGATAATCCTCCAATCCTTTTCTAAAATCTATATCTTTAGGATACTTATATACTTGCCCAACTTTATTAAATCCTGTACTGACATGAGCACCAACAGTATAAGAACTTATTCCATGTGCAATTTCATGTAAGAATGTAGATACTATAAAACAGCAAACTAATATTACAAACCATTTTATCAAAGCTTTTTTCATTGTGAATCCCTCCGTTTTCATAATAAAAAACACTATTTCACATCATCGTCATATTTTATTATTGTGCCAACACTATATTCCTAATTGATTATGCATCTTTCTATACTTGAAAAACTTTCTTAGAATTCTTCTGTTCTTTATTCCCAATATAGCCACACTTTATATAAAATGCGTGAGCTCCAACTCTTTTTGCTCCTGACACCAATCGGATGCCATAAGCACCTGTGTCTTGTGCCCATTCTTCAATTTTATTTAAAAGCATTTTCCCAATACCATTTTTTTTAAAATCAGATAAAACAGCAATACCCATAATATTTTTCAAAGGTGGTGCATATAGCAAATCATGATTATTTGCGTGAATATACCCAACTACTTTATCAGCAACTATTGCTACGTATATTTTATGATTACTATCATTTATTAATTGTTCTAATTTCTTTTTTGTACCTTCAGCGGGATATTCATAACCCATTTCATTTTTATTCAGTAAAACAATTTCTATATAGTCCTGTATTGTGCATTCTCTAATAATAATTTTCATATTAAAACCCCCAAGGAATTATAAATAATCATTAATATATTCTAAATTATAATTACAACCTACTATAAGAGTCTGAATTCTTCAATGCCTTGTTTTAATTAATCTGATTACTTGAATTCTTGAAGAACTCTCCACACTAAATCAAGAGCATTTCTGATATCATTTTTCTGCAACTTTATAATTTCCGCACAAATACACCTGCCTAATAAAATATGTTACCTCGCATTTTTTTCCAATCGGCCATTATAAGAAATTTTATTTGAGCCAATCTTCTATTATTGTTACTTTCTTATTTGTAGCATCAAGTTCAATCTCACATCCTATTGGTAAAGTCATCATTGGATGTGTATGACAGCAATCAAAATCTGCAATGAATGGCAATATCTTATCTTCCAATACTTCTATTAATATTTCATATGGTTTTCTGCCAGTCTTCATGTCATCAAATAATTCATGTTTTCCGAGTATGATTCCAGAAATCTTATCAAATACACCATTTACTTTTAGAAATGAAAAACATCTTTCAATCGTTGCAGAATCTTTTAAAGAATCTTCTATAAAAAGTATATCTCCATCCTTTATTTCAGGCATGTATTTACTACCCCATATACCTTGCATTGTATTCAGATTCCCACCTATTACTCTGCCTCTGACATTGCCCCCGTAGATTGTAATCCATTGATTTTTTCTTTTTACTTTGATCCTATCTTGTGTTTCCCAATTAACGTGTTCATCTGTCCAGTATTCAGGAGTTTCAAAGACATAAGGAATTTTCATTTTATCCATAGTGATTTCTTTGAAATATTTATAAGTAAAATCAACAAAGGGTGGTAATTCTCCAAATGAAGCTACTAATGCAGGTCCATAGTAAGTGCTTATCCCTGTTTGTGCATATATAGCAAGTAGAATTGCTGTAACATCAGAATATCCTATTATAATTTTAGGGTTTTTTTTAAATTCATCATATTCTAAATATGGAAGAATTGAGTTTGAGTTCATTCCTCCAATTGTAGCCATAATACATTTTATCTCTGGGTTTCTGATTAAAGCATTTAACTCCTCTGCTCTTTCCTTAATACTTCCAGACCTGTAGAAGTCACTTTTCCCTGTTAGATTTCCCTCTACTATTTTAAATCCCTTACTCTGCAAATATTCTTTGGACCTATGAAACCTATTTGGACATGAATATGTTATAGGTGCTGATGGCGAGAAAATACCAATCGAATCACCAACCTTCAATTTTGTTATGTTATTCATTACGTATCCCCCCTTATAATTTTTTTTATTATTTAATTAATCAAGTTCAGTTCAATAATTCCTTAATAAATAATTTTATCTTTATCTTCATATAAACATTTTTTGTTAATTTAAAAGTTTATCGGTATAATAAAACTGGGAATTAACAGATCTAAATTATTCTTTATTCTTTGTAATTTCCATTGTACATTTAAACTCATCTAAGTGAAAACAGCTCTCTATTGTTTCTAAATTTTCAGTTTGACCGCAAAGCCTTAATATATTGTTTTTTATGTCTACAATCTCTTGAAGAGAACTTCTTACCTCAGTATCGGATAATTCTGTATCACACACTATATCCTCAATACTTAAATGCCTTATTAAATTCTTTACAACTTTGTTAAGTGTTTCCTTAACCATTATCCCTGCTCTTTTATCTGCTTCTTCACTAATCAAATCAGCAACCTTTTGAGTAAATTCATCCACTATTACAACACTCCCCGCTTAGTTTTTGATTTCAGTTTGTGAAAATCTTAATAAATAGCCATCAGGGTCTTGAAATAGAATCTCTTTCTGAACAATAACTTTCCCATCGCATTTGTATTGGCTTTCCACAATGTCTCTAAACAGTGTTATATTATATTGATTAATGTTATATGCAATTTTATATACATCATCTGTAGCTATTTGAAAATTCATACCTCTGCCAAAGGGATATTGCAATTCATCTGTGTTCCAATGCCCATTAATCTCCTCAAGCATAATCTGTGCTTCGCCATAAGAAAGAAATACAAACTTATCTTCTACCCTTTCATATTCCAAATGAAATCCCAATATATCCATATAGAATTTTTTTGACTCGGTAATACTGGCTACAGATAATTCTGGAATTAGTCCGTTAAATTTCATGTGTAATCCTCCTATTCCACAAATAATCTTACTTCATTATACTTTACTACTATTCATATATCGTAGAATTACGATTGATGTAACATTTACGAATATTACGATGCAAAAAGTAATAATCTTAAATTTCTTTATCAAGCATCTCTTTTAATTCCTTGGCAATCTCTTGTGAAAAAACATGTTTTTTATCACTAAATGTCCACCCAAATCCATCTCCCTTATATCTTGGAAAAACATGCATATGATAATGTCCAATATCATTAAATTCTCCACCATTTTGCATTATACTATAGCCATCTGGAGAATACTTTTCTTTAATTACCTTAACAATTCTTTTAGATAATACCATCATAGACGTTACTACCTCAGTTGGAATTTCATCAGTATCTAAATAGTGATTTTTAGGAATTATAAGTATATGACCTTCATTTATTGGCACTATAGTTAAGAAACACATAATTAAATCATCCTCAAATACTAAGTTAGATGGTAATTCACCTTTTACAATTTTACAAAATATACAATCCATAGTTACCTCCTTAATTGTTCTTAAACCTCCGTATTATAATACAAGTTTGACGCAGTTTAAAAATATATTTACTTAACTGAAACCTTATTTATACCCATTTTCTACATTGTTCAATTCTCATACCATTATCCCCTTGTTCTTTATCATAAGAAAAACTATTTAGTAAATCGCATGGAAAAGTTCCACATTCACCACAATGCAATAGTTCTTTACTTTCACAACAGGACTTTACAGTACATTTTTCTCCCCAAAATGGCTTGTCTATATTCACACACCCTTTACACTCAGTAGTTTCTCTATATTCGCATTTTGAACAATTAATTCCACATCTCGATTCAATAATCATTGTTTTCTCCTCCTTGTATTTCTCTTTTTATTATTTTCGTTAGTGCTCTTAAATAATTTCATTTCTGTTAATTCGGTATTTACGCTTAAACAGGTATTTCCCTGTTGTAACAATAATAAAATCCTTATCTACTGACAAAGCAGATATATTTACCTTTTTATTATCTTTACCATCAATAAAAATCGAAGTAGGCCCATTATTTTCTATTATTAAAGGATCTAACCGTTTTAATATTTCAATTAATTCTCTCCTTTTCATCATGACCTCCTCAACCTCCATTTATATAAACAATAAACAATCTTCGTATATTTATAATATAACTAATTCATTTTTTCTAATTATTATTCAAATATCGTAGATTTACGATTAATCATACTCACTTAATAAATTTCATTACACAATATAATACCACTGAGAATTAATTCTCATATAAATTATATCATTATATACAATAATTAACTATTGTTTAGAGTCGATCAATTACAAAACACTTATCTTCTTTATGTATTAGATTAGATTTTTTCGTAAATGTACCCATACTCCAACTTTTCTTTATGGTAATTCACTAAAAAAAGAGCTATCTTGCCCATAGCTCTTCAGATAAAAAACCTTCTCAATACAAAAATGCACTCCAACTTCGTATTACTTTTATTATATTATTCCACTATAATAATTAAAATATAAGTAATATGTATTAAATTTTAATAGTTAGTCAATAATTGAAATGTGTGATAATCACAATTTATGTATGTACCTGAAAGGATTGATTTAATAATGACTAAAAAGATTATATCAAATGATAGTTTTGACATAATAATGGATAAATGCAGAATAAATAATGTATTGCTTAGTAACATTACAGATATTAAAACTTCAACAATAAGCAGATATAGAAATAACCAACGTAATATAGGCAAACAAAGTTTTTATAAGATATATGACGCATTATTTGAATTAAAAGTGAGCAGAAGAACTATGAAGGAGCTGAAAAAAGAATATGAAAATAAATGGTATAAAAAAATATTGTGATAAAGAGGGGTATATAGTTGAAATTTTTAAAAATAAGAAAGAGATATTTAAAAACATAATTGATAGTAATATTAAACATATACATTCGCAAGTTAGACTTAATAATAATAAAATCAGAGTGGACTTACTTGGTGAAATAGATGAAAATTCAATGGTATTTGTAGAACTTTCCATCAGAAATAGTTGTGTACAAGATTTTATGACTCATAGAAAGGAATTAATTAATATTTTAGAAATCATTGGTAAAGAACACTTTGCACATATAATTTTAATGTCTCCAAACTTTTTAAACGAAGATATAAATGAACTTGAAAAATTAATAGCATCTTACAATGTGAAGGTATATTTTGTATATATAGCAATGGACTTAATATTTGAATTGCAAAACCATATTCATAATGGTTCTTACGAAAAAAGTACCCTTATATATAATAAGCCCACTGTTAACCAATGTATTAAAGTGAGTTCGAGAATTGTAAATACGGATAAAGTGTTTGTATTTCCTCTCAATAATGAATCAATTGGAAATGATATTTCTAAAGCTATCTTAAAAGGTTTAAGAGAAGATGTATATTGGCATTTAGCGGTACATAATTATAAAGACCTAACAAAAAGCATCATAAGAATTGGCTCTGGGAAAGGTGATATTATGCTTAATATCTATTGTGGAATGGATAACATAATTAGAATTGAAGTAGATTTTGCAGATAAGCTTAGTATATTTAATATATTTAAGAATTATTTAGCCGATATGTGTGATGAAATCGGAGATTCAATAGATATAGACCCTAATCTTTATCGGATATTTACTGAAATACCTATGTCAGAGAACAAGGCCATAACAATAAATACAGCGATAGATACAGCTAAAGGCTATATAGAGTATCTTACAAAGATGTATAAGAAAATTCAGATTTAAAACCATTATTATAATTGAGTAATTATAATAATGATTTATTAACTAATATTCCATATATCAAAAATGGATATTCCATTCCGTATATGATATGACCGAACCTATTTTAAGATTGTAAATTGTTTTTTATAAGGTTAATCACCTATTTTTATAGTCTTTAATTTTATAAAAATGATAGTATCTATACTAAATAGCCTGCGAAATATAATGATATTTTACATGCTATTTAGTCATCATGCACCTCAAAACCTAACTTTTTGCTAATAAGCATAATGCTCATTTAAAAATACGACCGCCAAGCTATGTGCGTACCTTTTAGGTGAGTTAGCAAAATCTCAAGATTAGATATTGAACAATAAAATAACATTGTATGTTATATCTAACTTTAAATTAAATCATTATACAACCTACAAATTTTGCTTTGATTATTTTTAATGGTCACTAAGCAACTCATTTTTTGCTGTATCAATTTCAATTGTCAAATTATCTTCAACGTATTCAATTTTTTCATATAATGAAATTATATCCTGTCTCAATTCACTAATATTGCTTGATAATTCCTCATATTCATTATTAGAGCACATATTATTATTTACATTCTCAACAATATCTCTAAGTGCTCTTATTTCATTAATATATTTATCCTCCTTATAAAATTCATACTCTAATCTTTTTCCATAAATACATTCGATTGTTTTCATATTCCATTCTACTTTTTCTCTATATGAAGAATATAGTTTAGTGATTTTTCCCATTAAACATTCCAATTCATCCATTTCATTTTGTAATTCTGAAAACAAATCGTAAATATATGTTTCCATATTTTCCAGTTCGTCTCTATTAAGATTACAATATTCACTACACCATTCTCTTGCTTCGAAGTATATATTATTTATCTGTGGATATGTGTATTTTTTATTAATTGATTTTTTATCAATGTAATCTATGATATTAATTCTCAATTTTTCTAATAATGTATTCCTTCTTTCAATAAAGTCATCTTCTAAATTTAACTCTTTATGCTTAAATTTAAAACCTTGTTCTGGAACATATGCCTGTACATCTTTCATACCGTTCGTTCTACTGGTGAAAGTTTTAAAAGATATAATTGCCCTAAATACATCTTCATCTGAATAATTTTCTAAATTCATAGTCTTAAAAACGGATTTTAGTCTTGATAGAATTAAATAATAATCTTTTCTATCATAAAACTTTTTATTAATTTTATTTCCCTTGTAATTCATATATATACCTATTCCAAATAGGAATAAGGCATATAAAGTACTAATAATAAATGTATCACTCTTATCCTTTAAATTTAAGTACCAATTCACACTCAAAATAGTGATTACTATAACTGACAAAATAATAACTTTCTTATATAGCCTTTCCCAGATATCAATAATATCAAAGTTCATGTTACCCACCCTTTTTATTATTTAACTACTACACAATTCATAGACTCTTCAAATATAGAGATACCCCATGGATATTTTTTAGGATTTTTCATATCAAAATGATAAACTATTATCTCTGTGTCATAATTACTGCTTAGTCCTTGTCCCAAAGCAAATGTAAATGCAACTGATGATGATAGGATCATGTGAATCTTAGTTATCCCTTTATCTCTTCTAATTTGTCTTACTTCTCTAAGTATATAACTTACATAGTCCTCAACTTGTTTCTCACTTGTAATTACATCAAAACCCAACTCATCTGTTTTAAACTTTAGTATACTTTTATTCTCTGGTTGTAAAATATTTAATTGGTTATCTTCTATTGGGAACGTAGTTGATATTGCCACTATAAGTTCCGTACAATTATCTTTAATATTTTTCTTTTCAATTTTAATAGGAGAATATACCTCACTATTATTTAATTGCTCATAATAATCCACATTTCTTTTCTTATGAAGCATAGTGAATTTTGTTTCATCTCCTATTTTATATCCTGCTCTCAAAATCAGCGGGGTATGTGAAATTCCCATATATCCGTATTTATCATCATTATTGATTTTCCCCTTAAACTTTTCAATTAGGTTGTCTTGTTTAGTTACAATAGCTTGTATCATAGTATAATTTTCTTTTACTACTTTAAGATCTTCTATTAGGTCAAGTTCCTCTATAATTGGTTGGAATATTTTTAATGATTCCTCATTAAATTTAAATTGGGTTTTGCTTAATGAAGAATGTGCTAAAATATGAATTGTTTTTTTGGGATTCTGAATAGGTTTTTCATAAAAAAATCGAACATATACAATTAAAGCCCAAAATAAAATAATCATTATTGATACTATCCACCTCATATAACTATAAGGTAATAGCCTTTCAACTAATATTGCTAAATCTTTATACATTAGCAATATATCTTTTATCTGCTGTGTTTGAACATTTTCTGACATGCTCCCAATAACATTCCCACTTAACACAAAACTCATTGTTACTGTAGCTATTGCTATATATCTAAGCTTCACTGTTTTAAAGTACTTAATTAATCCCTTTTTCATACTTACTCCTATCCGCTAAATATTTAATTAATTTCCTCATTCCTCTAATATATTCTTTTAGCAAGTTTAGAATTATAGTGATATTCCCACACTCTAATCTCCTTATTACCAACTATTAGATGGTAATATATTTTTTCTTTATCTACATTGATTTTTGAAATCTTCTTCCAATTGTTAATATCTATAGAAGAGTAGTTAGGATAATCCTCTGGGTGAGAATGCCACTCCCCTATATAAGCATATATACCAGTATAATCCTCATAAAGTTTATTATAAAAATCTATATGTTTTTTATCTTTTCTATAAAAGGACATTCTTTTTCTTTTATCTTTATCATATGGCTCAGTAGCATACTCTACTATAAGATTACCAGTTTCTTTATTTTCCCTACCTATTAAAATGCCTCCTGCTTCACAATCTTTTCTATCTATTTGTTTATAACAACTAATTAACTTCACTATACCATCATCTATTTTAATCTTTTTATTTTGTAAATTAATTATAATACACATATTAATTGTCCCCACAAACACAACAGTCTTCTTTTTTAAATTTTTTACCTTCAAGAATTTGCTTATCCTTACTCTGCACATTGTACCTATTAGAAGTCTTAAATCCTTCCTTTCTTAAATAATAATCATCACCTTTTATTGAGCTTAGAAAGTTCTCTTCTATCCTGCATTCAAAAATTTTTTTTATTACTTCTGTTCCTGCAATAGCTGTAGTAACTGAATTTGTCGAACTAAATGGTAAATATGCTGAACCACATCCCCTTATTTTCTTAGTAAAATTTTGTCCTCTCTCACAATATGATGTTTTATCATAAATCCCTTCATCACTTTTACCAAAAAAACACTCATAACATCCTTTATTATTTATTGATATAAAGGCTACATGATTACCAATACCTAAAACCTCATTCCATAAATAAACAACTGGTGTTTCAATATTATTTTTATGTACGTATTCATTAATCCACCTATTTACATTATGGTTTCCAACAGCAGATACTATTAGGTCATATTCAGATAAAGCTATACTATCATCCTCAATTACATCTTCAATATTATCTTCATAGCTACAAATATTTACACTTGGAATATTTTTCTTGATATAATCTACTATAGCTTTCGACTTATATTCATTAACATATTCCATACCAAGTAAATGTCTGTAAATGTTCTCTTCTTTTAATAAATCGCCATCTACTACATCTATGCAATTAATACCTGTTTTCACAAGTTCACTTACTAAATATCCTCCAATAGAGCCACACCCTATAACTAAAATTCTTTTCTTTTCTATACCTATAATTGCTCCACCTCTATTTACAAGAAACTCCTTATCACACCTTGTTACTGAGCATGGAATTAAGAACACATTAGACTGTATTTTTATATTTATAGATGCTTTATCAATACTATAATCCTTTATAATTACCCCTATCATGTTATTGCAATCATTAGGCTGTTTAATATTAAATATTAATACTAAATCACCCTTACACTTATTAATGTTATGTATAAGTGTATTTTTATCTAAGGAATTATGGTTTAATAAGCTATTAATATATTTTATATTTAAATCTTCTATCCATTTTGGAGGATAAATGTATTCTCGCGTCTCTATATAAATATATATCCCATTTTTTATAATATTCATATCTTTATATGTACTAAAATCTTTCTCTGCGTCCGAGGAAACCAAACTATATTGATTCTTTTTTCTCAAAACATCAATATAGTTGTTTTTAGTTTTCTTAATAACCTTCTTTAGATTATCTGCATATTTGATAAGTTTTATATCTTTAGTTGTACATATCATAGACTTTAGTACCTTTGTATTTGGTAACCGTCCCCAATAATACTCAAATTCTTCAATGAAATCTTCGTTGTTTAATTCATTAATTCCATCCCATAAAGTCTTTTTAATCCTTCTTAAGGTTTGATTTAATAAACCATCAAAATTCTTATCAATTAAAACTCCTTCCAAATCAAAAAGGCACAGATTTCCGTTACTGCCAACATGAGGTATATATTTAAATTCTCTATAATTTTCAATGTAAACATCTAATAGCTTTCTATCCCAATTAACTGGAATTCCAATGACCATAGGAATTTCCGTATCCACTATCGTATATATAAATTTAAATATATATTGATAGCTTTTGTCAATGTATATTTTAATGAAACTAATATCTTGTGTTTGTGTTATATTGCTATTATTATTGAGAATATCTAATATTTTTTGCTTCATTTTTTATAATCCTTTTCCAGACGCACTACTTGGTGGCAGAAAATTATTTTGTGTCCTCGATTCATTTTCCTTTAGTGGAATAGTGAAATCATCTCCAAATATTTTGTTTAGTTTAGTGCATTGCTCTACTATATCGCTTTCCTTTTTTACTCCCTGTAAATCATCAAATAATTTGTACATCTTTTTCTTAAACGCAGTCATTTGTGTATCTGTCATTTTTAAGAATACATTTGTGAATGGAGCTACAGGTAAGAATGCCTCTATTTTATATAAGTATTCTTCTCTTTCATTTGAATACTTTGTAGGTACAAACATATTCTTTATTTCTTGCACAAAAACTATTAAGGCTTCTAAGTCATCAAACTTGTATTTAGACTCTAACCAATCATATTTCTGTGGACTAAATTTTTGATATGCTAATAGAGTTAGACCTATTCCTGGTGGCTCACCATTTCCACTAAATTTGATATTTTTCCATCTTTTCATATATCTTATTATCCTTCTATATTGGGATCTTTGCTCACTATCTTCATATTTCTCCATAATATCAGATTTTAATTTTAGAGGGTCTGAGTTTTCCCACTCTTCATTATCCTTTTTAGTTCCTCTTGCTAAATATAATTGACTATCTGTATTATTTTTATCTTCATAAGAGTATATAGCTAAATCAACATGGTACGCCACCTCACCATTTTTCTTATATTTAACAGTTACACAAGGTTTCTTTATCTCAGCACCGTAATCGGTATGGTCTTTCAAAATGTTATATACTTTTTCTTTAAGTTCTAAAGGGTTATAGTCTGCTTTATTAACATTAAATCTTATACCAACATCTATATCATAATCCTTATCTAAAGGTTCTACTCCCGTATACATAGCATAGCTACCTTGATTAAATTTATTAAAACTTGGTAAGTCATCATCTGCTCTAAGTTTATTTAATATAATTTCCCTTTTCTCTGCTAACTCACTTAATTCATTATAATCCATTTTTATTTTTTTATTAAAGTCTTCAAAATAAGCTTGTAACCCCATAATTTTCTTCTCCTATCTTTTTTTATTACTTTGAGATAATACACTTGCGGCCAACGTTTTAGTATCACTATTGTACTTAGGACTTTTTAGAACTTTAGAAGCTGTTGTTTCCATAGACTTACTTGTTTGTTTTTTTGTACTGCTTTGAGACAACGCTGAGCCTGCTAATTTCTTTTGAATTGCTGATGAACTTGGACTATTTAATGTTTTGGACGACCTTGATGAAATAATTTTACCTGTTTCCTTTTTATTCATAACCATACCTCCCTTCTTTTAAGAAAGTCTCAACAAATTTCTTTCCACAAGATTACTTATATACATAATATCCCTATTAAAATTATAGTTAAAATGTTATTTATTATAAATAAAATAACATACACAATGTTATGTCAATTTTTCTTCTATTTCCTTCCATTATTATTATAACACAACATATTGTGTTGCAACATCTTTACAACCACATTATATTGTATATATTTATATTTTGTAAAAAGATTTCTTATTGTTAAACATTAATTTAATTGTACCATTTGGTTTTACGGTCATTAAGGATTTAATAGCATTTATGTATTTTATTATGCTACAATATTAATGCAAAATCAATATAAATAATACAAAAACGATACATAAAAAGGATAATAGAATGAATTTACTTAATTATATTAAATATCGTCCAATAACTAAAATACTTGTTGAGGAGATTAAAAGAGCGTGTGATGATTATATTAACTAAGAATTAGTGAGGACCAATTAAAAACCATTATTTGGACATGGGCTGATAATGTTGTATATGTTAATCTAAAACTACACCACAATTCTAATTGAAATATCCTCCACTTTAATGTAAACTTTCTTATGATAGACATCATAAGAGGGGGAATGGA
>NZ_JBNMNU010000072.1:0-20536 GCF_051278035.1 Clostridium sp. | reverse complement strand
GCCGCTGTTATTTTTGTAGTTTTACCAAACATTTTTGATGCAATTGCAATATATTTTAATGTATTTTTAGCTAATTTCTTCTTACCTGAAATTTCTGCTATATTAGATATAATGTCTCCTGTTTTTTTAATACTATACTCCGCTGTATTCCCAACTATTTTCCCAGCGCCATATATTACTTCACCTAATATTGTCATAATTATCACCATACCTATATTTTACTTTGCTATGGTTTACATACTCCCTGTACCTTATGTCCTATACCACATTAATATTATACCATATTATTACTATTATTTGCAGTTGTATAAATCACTTAAATTATTGTATAATGAGTAATGTTATACAATACAAAATATTTTAACTAGCTATGTTAGATATACGGGAGTGAATATAATATATGACAAAAACTATTTTTAAAGGAAGTGCAATGCTAAATCCTGTTCCTGTAGTACTAATTACATCAAAAAATAAAGATGGAAAAATAAATGTTTTTACAGTTGCCTGGATAGGAATGGCTTGTACTAAACCACCAATGATAACTGTAGCCATAAGGCCTGAAAGACTTTCATATGAATATATAAAAGAAAATGGTAGCTTTGTAGTAAATCTTCCTAATTCTAAAATGGTTAGAGAAGTTGATTACTGCGGTGTACGTTCAGGAAAGCAAATAGATAAAATAAATGAAATGAATTTCACTACTGAAAACAGTAAAGATGTAGTCGCTCCTTTAATCTCTCAGTGCCCAATATCTCTAGAGTGCGTCGTTAAAAGCATTACCCCACTTGGAACCCACGATTTATTTTTAGCTGAAATTGTTAATACCCATGTGAATGATGATTTAATAGATACTAACGGAAAAATTCATTTTGAAAAAGCAGATCTTATTACTTATTCCCACGGTGAATATTTTAGTGTTAATTCCAAACCACTCGGAAAGTTTGGTTATTCTGTTCAGAAAAAAAATAAAAAGAAACATAAAAAGAAAGCCTGATTTCTCAGGCTTTCTTTTTATATTGTTTTACTCATTTTTAGCATTTCAGCTATCGCTGATATACTACCTAAACTTGACAATGTTTCATTTGGAAGTATAAGTTTATTAGCTGGATTCTTAGCCATTTCTTTAAGCGCTTCAATTTGTTTTAATGCTATTACTGTTTCGTTCGTACCTGACTCTATAATCGCTGTATTAACTTTTCTTATTGCAGAAGCTTCTGCGATTGCAATAGCTTCTATTGCGCGTGCTTTACCTTCCGCTTCAAGAAGTTGAGATTCTTTAAGTCCTTCTGCACGCCTTATAGTTGCTTGTTTTTCAGCCTCAGCACTTAATATTTGAGCTTGTTTATGCCCTTCTGCTCTTTCAATTTGACTTTGTTTTTCACCCTCTGCTGTAAGAATAAAAGCTCTCTTATCTCTTTCTGCTCTCATTTGTTTTTCCATCGCTTGTTGAATTTCATTTGGTGGAATAATATTTTTAATTTCTACAGATAGTATTTTGATTCCGTAAGCGTCAGTTATTTCGTCGATTATTTCCAGGAGTCTTAAATTTATTCTATCTCTTCCTGATAATACATCATCCAAAGTCATATCGCCCACAATATTTCTCATATTAGTTATAGTTGAGTACACAATACCTGATTTGTAATCCTCAATATTGTACACTGCATCCTTTGAGTCAGTCACCTTATAAAATATAACATTATCAATTGATATATTAACATTATCTTTAGTTATAACATTTTGTGGTTGTATGTCTAGTATTTGTTGCTTTGTAGAAATTTTTCTTCTAATAAAATCTGCAAATGGTATTGTTAAATGCCAACCTGGCTCAAGAATCCTTTGAAACTGACCAAATCTTTCTACTAACATCACTGATCCAGTATTAACAATTTTAATAGAAGATAAAATCATGATAACTAATATTAATAATAAAAACAACCCAATAATTGGTCCAAAACTCATTACAATTCCTCCTTAAATTTAATATAATTTATACTTTCGCGATTAATAATTTATTTCCTTCGAGTCCAATAACTTGAACTGAGTCACCCTTTTTTAAAGGTTTCCCTACATTTTTCACTGTCCAATAAATCCCTTGAAACTTAACATTTCCTTTTACATCGATATCTTTCGTTATTATAAATTCATTTCCGATGTATTCTTCTTCCATAGTCAGTGTTTTCGTTACAGTTTTCTTTATAGTTTTCTTAACTATAGGATATCCAATAGCCATAAATATTGCACTAACAGCTACAAAAATAATTGTTTGAGTGACTCCTGATGCACCAAATACCATAGCAATTATTGCTGCAATTGCACCTATAGCAAACCATATAAACATAAAACTACTAGTTGTAATGTCAATATATAGTGACGCTAATGCCACCGCTATCCAAAATACCAATACCATCCAGTCCATATTACACCCCTTTCAAATATTAACTAATATAATAAACCTCTTTATAGTATTACAAGTTCCCACTTTTATTATATATCTTTTTTTGTTTTATAACACTATTATGTTGTAATAATATTACAACCGGAACTTTTTTGTCCTTAATTAATTATACAGTATAAATTATGCTGTATAAAGGTTTATTTAAGCTTGTTATACGTTATTACATACTCTTTAATATCTTGTATGATGGTTACCCCCTATTTACTCTCATTATCTAATTATTTCAATTACTAAAAAATATTTAAATAATTAGATATAGAATATACAGAAAAAGGAGAGCATGCAATGTTTCTTAGTACTCTACTAATAAAGCTAATATAATGATATAATTTTAGTGAATATTTGTTATATAAAGTGAATTTTACATATACTATATTAAAAAACAAAAGAAAGGTCGTGAATTAGTTTGAAAACTTCTTTTATAAAAGTCTCTGCTGCTTGTCCAATTGTAAATGTGGCAGATATAGAATTTAACTTAATTAATATACAAAACTGTATTCAAAAAGCTTTAGATGAAAAATCAAAATTCATAGTTTTCCCAGAACTTTGCATAACGGCTTACACTTGTGCTGATTTATTTTTACAACAGGAGCTAATCGAAAAATCTGAAAAAGCAATTAACTCTTTATGTGAGTTTTCCAAAAATAAAGATATTTTAATTGCTGTAGGTTCTCTGTTGTATTTTAACAATTGTTTATACAATTGTGCTTATGTAATATTTAAAGGTAATGTTTTAGGCATAGTACCAAAAAGTTATATTCCAAATTATTCTGAGTTTTATGAGAAAAGATGGTTTACTGAAGGACTTGGCATAATAAACAAAACTGTAAATCTTTCTTTTGAAAAGAATATTCCTTTTGGAACAAATTTATTATTCACTTATAACAATATTAAATTTGGATTTGAGGTCTGTGAGGATCTTTGGGTGACCATTCCACCAAGTAGTTACTTAACTCTTCTAGGTGCAAATATAATTGCTAATCTATCTGCATCTAACGAACTTGTTAGCAAAGCTGATTACAGAAAATCCTTAATTTCATCTCAGAGCGCACGGTGTATGTGTTCTTATTTATACGCATCCTCTGGTGTTTTTGAATCCTCAACAGATTTACTTTTTAGTGGCCATCTTTTAATTAGTGAGAATGGTTTACTTCTAAAAGAAAATAATAGGTTTCAAAGAGAGAATGAAATAATCACTTCCATTATTGATATAGATAAATTAAATAATGAAAGATTAAAAAATATAAGTTATAGGAATAGTGCCTCTATATGTCCTTTTGAAATTCATGAAATCCCTTTTGAATTTTCTAATACAGATTATGGAGTTTTCGATAGAAATATAGATAAGAATCCTTTTGTTCCTTCTAATAAATATCAGCGTGAAATACGTTGCAGTGAAATATTTAATATTCAATCATCTGCACTAGCTAAAAGATTTTCATATACTGGCCTTAATAAAGCTATAGTTGGTATATCAGGTGGACTTGATTCAACTTTAGCCTTACTAGTTATAGTTAAAACCTTTGACCTTTTAAAACTTCCAAGAAAAAACATTGTCACAGTAACTATGCCTGGCTTTGGAACAACAGACAGAACATATATGAATGCAATAAACCTATGTAAAAATTTAGGTACAGAACTTAGAGAAATTAATATAGTAGATGCTTGTCTTCAACATTTTAAAGACATAAATCACCCAATAGAAAAACATGATGTAACTTATGAAAATGTTCAGGCAAGAGAACGAACGCAAATCCTTATGGACCTTGCTAATAAGGAGGGCGGACTATTAGTAGGCACAGGAGATTTATCAGAGCTTGCTCTAGGTTGGTGCACATATAATGGAGATCATATGTCTATGTATTCTGTAAATTGCTCGATTCCTAAGACTTTGGTAAAGTATTTAGTTAGATATGTAGCGGATAAGGAATCCTCAGTCGAAGTTACCGATATACTTTTAGACATTATTGATACTCCTATAAGTCCGGAACTTTTACCTAAAGATAAGAGTGGCGAAATAACTCAAAAAACTGAAGATATTGTAGGCCCATATGAACTTCATGATTTTTTCCTTTACTATTTCATGAAACTAGGTACTCGTCCAGAAAAAATATTATTCTTAGCTAAAGAGGCCTTTAAAGATATTTACACAGAAGATGAAATAACCAAATGGTTAGATAAATTTATTAAAAGATTTTTTACTCAACAATTTAAACGCTCAGCTCTTCCGGATGGTCCAAAAGTCGGAACTATAAGCGTATCTCCAAGAGGCGATCTCAGAATGCCTTCAGATGCTAGTTTTAAATCTTTCCTTTAGAGAAAATTAAAACATATATTGAATTGTGTAAGGGGCTTTAATAGCTCCTTCATCAGTTTTGTTATCAATTTTTTTGCACGCAAAAAAAGTATATATTACGTATAATGCATTGAATCGAGCTTTAGAACTCCATATTTAGTTTTATTTAATTTGCGTTAAGAAAAACATATGTTTGAGCGACAGCGAGTTTATGTTTTTTAGCAAAATAAGTAAAACTTAATTTAGGAGTTCTTAGAGAAGATGAGGCATTACTAGTAATATATATTTTTTTTATTTTTTATTTGTAAATGTCTACGATAAGTCCAGAAATTTCATCAATTGTATTTGCTACTTCTAGATTTTCTTTTTCTCCATTCAATAACAGTTGCGTAAGTTCTTCTAGTTTTGTATCCAGAATATCTACTGTTATAAAGTATTGTGTTTGCCAAAAGCTAATATCCTTTTTCACCTCATACATGTGCTTTAAAACAGAGTCCAAGTATTCTTTAATTAAATTCTTATATGCTTTCACATCTGCAAAGCATTTTGTAATAGATAATCTGTTTCCTTTCTTTTTTATATCATCCATTATATCCTTAAGTTGTTGTTCTGACTTTTGTTGCCTTGCGAAACTAAAATTTTTAGAAAAATCCATTTTACTAGATATTGCTTTCTTGTCTTTTACTATAGGTGTATTTCTTCTTGATCTCGATATTTCCATAGTTTTTTCCCTCTCATAATGTATCTATATTAATTTTTCAAACTTTTTATATTTAAATTATATTCCTATATACATTATATCGAACTTTCAACAAAAAAATATATACAATAAAAAATTATTTTTTTCTCTGATAAATTTGCCATTTTTTTTTAATATTAGTATAATTGTATAGTAATTATTATAGATTGTTAATAGACTAAAATTTTAAGTTCATAGAGGTGAGCAAATGAAAAAAATATTAACTATGTTTTGGACCTTCTTTAAAATAGGAGCTTTTACTTTTGGCGGTGGCTACGCAATGATACCACTAATAGAAATTGAAGTTGTAAATAAAAAACAGTGGATTTCTAAAGAAGATTTCTTAGATATAATTGTTATTTCTCAAACATTCCCTGGTGCATTAGCTGTTAATAGCAGCATATTTATTGGTTATAGAATTAGTGGTTTCTTAGGCGCTATTATTGGGCTACTTGGAGTTGTTTTACCCTCTTTTTTTATAATATTATGCGTTGCTGTTTTTTTTATGAAATTTAGGGATTATTATTATGTAGATTTAGTTTTTAAAGGCATTGCGGCTGCCGTACCAATGCTTATACTAATAGCTGTGGTAAGCTTGTCTAAATCTTTAAAGAAAAGTTATGCAAATCTTATTATAATTATAGTTTCCTTGGTAAGTATATTGTTTCTTAATGTACATCCTGTAATAGTTATACTTTTATCTGGTTTATATGGAGTTATCTTTCTCGGAAAGAAGGTGAAGTAAATGTCTATTCTAGTTAAAATTTATTTATCCTTCTTAAAAATAGGTTCCTTTAGCTTTGGAGGTGGCTATGCTATGCTTCCTCTTATCGAAAGAGAAATTGTAACAAATCATAAATGGATTACCTTTAAAGATTTTATTGATATTATAGGTGTATCGCAGATGACTCCAGGACCTATAGCTATAAATTCAGCTACTTTTGTAGGTTTCAAAGTTTCTGGTATATTAGGTAGCCTTTCTGCAACCCTAGGTGTAATTTCATTTTCTTTTGTATTAGTGTCCGTAGCTAATCACTATATGTTAAAATTCAAAGAATCATATATACTCAAAGCGGCCTTATTAGGTATGAGACCTGCACTGATTGGTCTTATAATCTCCGTGTTTTTATCTCTTGGAAAAGAATCTTATAAAGACATTAAAAGTGTAGTAATCGGAGTCATAATTATGGGACTACTACTTACGAATAAACTTCATCCAATTTTAGTAATAGTGATTTCAGCCATCTTAGGTTTTATATTTTATGGTTTAATACCTATTTAACTATCATATCATATAATAAAATACATTATAATAACAAATACTAAACGTGAGGTGATATTCATGTTTTTCAACAAAACTATTGAGGAAGTTTTAAAAGAATTGGAGACTAATCCAGTAATAGGACTTTCTCAAAAAGAAATGGAACTAAAAAGAGATAAATTCGGATTAAATAAATTAGCAAGTAAAAAACCCAAAACTCTATTAGCACTTTTTTTTGCCCAATTAAATGATATTTTAATTTATATTTTGATTGCAGCTGCAGTAATATCAGGTATTTTAGGAGAAACAAGTGACTCAATTATAATTGCTATTGTAATTTTTATTAATGCTACAGTAGGGATTATTCAAGAGGCTAAAGCAGAAAAAGCTCTTGATGCACTGGAAAAATTATCTACACCTAAAGCTGTAGTTAAAAGAGATGGGGAATTAAGAGAAATTTCCTCTGAACAGGTCGTACCTGGCGATGTTATAATAATTGATGCTGGACGGTATGTCCCTTGCGACATGAGACTTATTGAAACTGCCAATTTGAAAATTGAAGAATCAACACTTACCGGAGAATCTGTACCAGTAGATAAAGATGCTGATTTAGTATTAACAGGCAGCGATATCCCCCTAGGTGATCAAAAAAACATGCTCTTCATGTCTACACTTGCAACCTATGGTAGAGGTGTAGGTATAGCTGTATCCACTGGCATGAATACTGAAATAGGGAAAATAGCTAAAATGTTAGATGAAAAAGTAGACAGTGAAACCCCACTTCAAAAGAAACTCGCTGAGCTTGGAAAATACCTAGGAATAGGTGCACTACTCGTATGTGCTCTTATGTTTTTAGTTGGCGTGCTTCAAAAAAGAGATCTCCTTGAAATGCTACTTATTTCAATAAGTTTAGCAGTTGCTGCCATTCCTGAAGGTCTTCCTGCCATAGTAACTATAGTTCTTGCTATGGGTGTTCAGAAAATGATAAAGAAAAATGCTATTGTTAGAAAATTACCTGCCGTTGAAACACTGGGTTCTGTAAATATTATATGCTCAGACAAAACAGGAACACTAACCCAAAATAAAATGACAGTAACAAAATTTTATATAGATGGTTCCACTGCAAATATAGACACCCTAAATATTGATAAAAGTGGCCATAAGCTCCTCCTTGAAAACCTTGTTTTATGTAATGATGCCACTTACTCTTCAAACTCAAAGACTGGTGATCCCACGGAAATTGCTCTACTCGTAGCCGGCGTCAACTATAACATTTTTAAAGACGAACTAGAAAAAGATCATATAAGAATAGATGAGGTTCCTTTTGAATCAGATAGGAAATTAATGTCCACTGTAAATAAATATGATAATGAACTTTATGTAATGACAAAGGGTGCTATTGATAATCTTATAAAGCTGTGTACTAAGGCAATTATTAAAGGCGTTATAGTAGATATTACCCCTAAAATTAAAGACGACATATTAACCGCATCCTATGATATGTCTGATGACGCACTAAGAGTTCTAGGTGCGGCTTATAAAATTATCCCAAACTCTCATGTAGATATAGATTCACTCGAAAGTGATTTAATTCTTATTGGCCTTGTAGGTATGATAGATCCACCAAGACTTGTAGTTAAGGATTCTATTTCAGAGTGTATGAAGTCCGGAATAAAAACTGTAATGATAACTGGCGACCATAAAAACACTGCTTTTGCTATAGCCAAAGAACTAAATATTACTCAAGATCCTCTAGCCGTTATGTCTGGATCTGAGCTTGATAATATGTCTGAGGAAGAGCTAAACAGTAAAATAGATAATATAAGAGTATTTGCAAGAGTTTCCCCAGAACACAAAGTTGAAATTGTAAAGGCCCTTAAAGCCAAGGGCAACATTGTATCAATGACTGGTGACGGAGTAAATGATGCGCCATCACTTAAAATGGCAGATATAGGTGTAGCCATGGGGATAACAGGCACCGATGTTGCTAAAGGCGCTGCTGATATGATACTTGTAGACGATAACTTTTCAACTATTGTTTCTGCAATAAAAGAAGGGAGAAACATCTTTACAAATATAAAGAAAACTATAATCTTCCTCCTATCCTGTAATATTGGAGAAATTATAGCACTATTTCTCGCCATACTTTTAGGCTGGGCTACTCCACTTAGACCTATCCACATATTATGGGTTAACTTAATTACAGATACACTGCCAGCACTCGCTTTAGGTATAGATCCTGGTGACCCTGACGTAATGAAGTATAAACCGCGAAATCCAAAGGATAGTTTATTTACGGGTGAACTTCTAAACTTACTTCTTAATGGAACATTAATAGGTATATTAACCTTGACAGCATTTATAGTGGGTGCAAAATATTATAGTGGGGACCCTAATTTATTCCCATTGTTCCCTGGAAATCTATCAAAAGATGCGCTGAAACATGCACAAACTATGGCCTTTGTGGTTCTTAGTGTTTCCCAACTAGTTCATTCACTGAATATGAGAAACGGTAAAAAGTCCATATTCCAAATAGGATTATTTTCTAATAAATATTTAATCGGAGCTATATTTTTTGGTATAGTATTACAAGATCTAATAATAACAATACCATTTTTCTCAAACGCTTTTAGTGTTCACGATTTAAGTTTAATTGATTGGGGCTTTGTCACAGTTCTATCCCTTATGCCATTACTCTTTAATGAAATAGTGAAAATATTTAAACGTAGCTCATCTAAATTATAAAAGAGTAAAAGTCTGATGAATTAACTCATCAGACTTTTACTCTTTTGTATTTATATAATTATTTTAATTTGGTACCTTCTTCATCTTGATGAATTAGGCCACTTTTCATAAGTCCTCCTAAAGCTCTTTTAAAGGCGTTTTTACTAGTTTTAAAAACTTTCTTTATATCATCTGGTGAACTCTTATCATTGTATGGCATAGACCCATTACAAGTCTTTAAATACTCTAGTATTTGTTCTTCAACTTCATCTCTTTCTTCGAGCCTTGGTTTTCTTGCTGTTACGTCCATTTTACCATCTTCATAATATTTTTTCACTCTTACTTTTAATCTTTCTCCAGGTGTTAGGTTATTATAATTCTCATTTCTTAAAATAACTGCTCTATAAATATCATCAATAGCTATCATAACCGTACCATTAGTTTGAATCCCATATACTGTACCCTCTACTTCGTCATCAA
Source organism: Clostridium sp. (assembly GCF_051278035.1). GTDB lineage: Bacteria > Bacillota > Clostridia > Clostridiales > Clostridiaceae > Clostridium_AD. The sequence continues at coordinate 10,578 of NZ_JBNMNU010000072.1, read as the reverse complement.
TATCAAAAGAATCTGTTTCATATAAATATTTATCAATAAATGTAGTTGCAGCGATTCTTCCTGTCTTATCTAAGTATATATGAAAAAGATATTTCTTTCCTGTTTCTAATTTATAGTTTTCTTCCTTAAAAGGAACGAGTACATCTCTTTCTAAACCAATTTCTACAAAACTTCCAATATCAGTAATGTCAACTACCTTAAGATAAGCCAAATCTCCAACCTTTGCAAGGGGTTTTTTAAGGGTAGAAATTAATCTATCACTTGAGTCTCTGTATATAAACGCTTCGACTTCATCGCCAGTATTAAGTGCTCTACCTAATGTACTTTTCATTGGAAGTAGTACGTCATCACTTGTATCGCCAGTCTCTGCGTCTAAATAATAACCAAATTCTGCTCTTCTAACTACTTTTAAACTATTAATATCTCCTGTTTTTATCATATGCAATCTCCTACCTTTTATTTAAACTTTTGACCAATCTATGTATTTGTTAAGTTTAGAAACAAATTGAACCAAATATTTTTCTTCAAGCTCCGTAAATCTTCCAAGCTCAGGGCTATCCACATCCAAAACTCCATAAACTACACCTTCTTTTATTATAGGTATAACAATTTCTGATTTAGAAGCAGAGTCACAGGCAATATGTCCTGGAAATTCATTTACATTTTCTATACGCTGAAGCTTTCTCTGCGCTACTGCTGTTCCGCAGACCCCTTTACCTATTTCTATTCTGTTACAAGCTGGAAGGCCCTGAAAGGTTCCAAGGACCAATGAATTTTCTCTAAGTATGTAAAATCCTACCCAATTTACCTTATCCATAATTGCTTTAATAATTGCCGTAGCATTAGACAAATTTGCCAGATCATTTTTTTCTGAACTGAGCTGTCCCTCTAAAACAATGAGCATATATTTATATTTCTGCTCATTTGTCATCTTTTCTATTCCTTTTAATTTAATCATTTTTATCACTCCTAAAAAACGGTATGTATCTCCTTCTATTGTAGTTAAAAATCAGTGAAATTAAAAGCTATTTTTAAAATTAGTGGTCTCTATACTAATTTATTTTATAAAAAAGCATATTTCATTGAAAGTTCTACATAATGCTCTGCAGATTTTTTTATGCTTTCTTTTTCTTCCATAGTCAGATTGCGAATAACCTTTGCCGGTACGCCCATACAAAGGACACCAGAAGGTATTTTCTTTCCCTTAGTAACTAAGCTTCCAGCACCTATAATGGTATATTCACCAATTTCAGCTCCATTTAGTATAGTGCTTCCCATACCAATTAACGTATTATTTGAAATTTTACAGCCATGTATTATAGCATTATGTCCTATTGTTACATGATCTCCAATAATAACTGGAAAACCCTCATCATTATGAATCGTGGAATTGTCTTGAATATTTGTATAATTACCTATATGTAATGAATCTTGATCCCCTCTAAGTACAGCCCCAAACCAAACACTGCTGTGCTCTCCTATAAATACATTACCTATAACGTCTGAACTACTTGCAATAAAGGAATTGTTATCTACCTTCGGCATTTTCCCCTCAAATTGATGTATCATAAGTTTGCATCCCCTCTTTTAAAATTTATTATCTATCTATTATACAGCAGAAAAAATAACATTTTATTTTTATTTTTATTATGCACAAATATTATATAATATCAACAATAATTCAATATATTATTAAATATTTTTAGTGTCTAATTGCTATTGATATTTCCGCTGTTTAATTATATAATACCATATATAGTTGCGTATTTCTTTATACTTACTACATATTGTGTGTGTTACTATTTTAGCACATAGACTCAATTTAAATAACTGTTAAATATTTTAGTGTAGTAACCGCAACATATAGAGTCTATATTTTACATGATTTATAACTTTTTAACCATAGGTAAATAAACAGGAGGTGACTATACTAGTTTTTTTTAAGCTAGTATTAATTATGACGGAGATTAAAAATTTAATTAAAAGATTTTACACAAAGGAATTGGACACGGATAAAACTAAAACTGTTTTTGATTTGTTTAAATGGAAAAAGGTAGATGTTATCTTAAAAGACCATAAAACTAATAAAATACTTGTAGATATGAAAAATTTAGAATTTCCAGAGAACTACTCTCAAAATTCTTGCGATATTATTGCTTCAAAGTATTTCAGAAAATCTGGTGTTCCAACTAAAGATGGTTATGAAAATAGTATGAAAATGGTCTCTCATAGACTTGTTAATTTTTGGTGCGAAGCCTTAATTTCTGAGACTGTTATAAAATCTAAAGAGGAAAAAATCATTCTTTATGATGAATTAACATATGCATTTTTAAATCAAATGTTTGCTCCAAATTCTCCTCAATGGTTTAATACAGGCCTTAACCTATCCTATGGTATAGAAGGCGGTTCATTGAATAATTTTTATTATGATGAAAAAGAGAAAAAAATAGTTAAAAGTAAAGATGCTTATACAAGAACTCAAGCTTCAGCTTGTTTTATTCTCTCAATCCAAGATAAACTTCTTGGTAAGCACTCGATTTCAGAGCAGTATGTAACAGAAACCAAATTATTTAAAGGTGGTTCTGGAACAGGAACTAATTTCTCTTCCATAAGAGGTAAGGGTGAATGTTTATCTAGTGGTGGTATTTCTTCAGGCCTTATGAGCTTTTTAAGAGGGCTTGATAGAAATGCTGGAGCAATAAAATCTGGCGGAACTACAAGACGTGCAGCTAAGATGCTATGTCTTGATATTAACCACCCTGAAATAATGGAATTTATGACATGGAAAGCTAAAGAAGAAGATAAGGTACGTGCACTGACTAAAATGGGCTATGATGGTAATTTCGAGGGAGAAGCTTATGAAACTGTATCCGGCCAAAACGGAAACAATTCTATAAGACTCTCAAATGAGTTCATGACAAAGGTGGATAACCTTTCAAAAGCTCCTAAACAAACTATTACTCTTAAAGGTAGAACAGATGATTCAGTTAATAAAGATATAGAGGTTAAAACTCTATGGGATACCCTTAACAAATCTGCTTGGCAATGTGCTGATCCTGCTCCTCAGTTTGATGACACCTTTAATGCATGGCACACCTGTCCAGCTGGAGAAGATGGAATATCTAATGCTAAACATAATAGAATTAATTCAACTAATCCTTGTGGAGAATATGCATTTTTAGATGATACTTCATGTAATTTAGCATCTATTAACATTCATAAATTTTATGATGCTGAAACTAAAAAATTTGATATAGATGGATATGTACATTTAATAGGACTTACACAATTAGTTCTTGAAGGTTCAGTGCATTGGGGGCAGTTTCCAACTGAAGATATAGCAAGAAAAACATATTTATTTAGAACCACAGGCCTTGGAATCGCAAACTTATCCTCTTTATTTATGGTAATGGGACACCCATATGACTCAGAAGATGCTAGAAATATAGCTTCATCCCTAACTGGAATAATGACTGCGCAGTCTTATTATGTTTCATCACTTATGGCAAAGGAACTAGCTCCTTTCCAAAAATATGAAATTAACAAAGACCATATGCAAATAGTAATAAGAAACCACGCTAGAGCAGCTGGCGCACTAAATAGTAAATACGAGAATTTAAATTATGAACCTATAAAAGTTAATCATGATATTTTAAGTAATAACTCACTAGGTTATATAAGTGAAACCCTTAAAAATTCTTGGTCAAAAGCACTCAGTAGTGGAGAAAAATATGGTTTTAGAAATGCTCAAGTTACAGTTATAGCTCCTACAGGTACTATTTCTTTTGCCATGGATTGTGGTGCAACCTCTATAGAACCATATTTCAGCCATTTTATTTATAAGAAATTATCTGGTGGTGGATATATGACCATCGTAAACCCTGTAATTAAGGATTCTTTAATTGGCCTAGGATATTCGCAGAGTGAAACAAATGATATTCTTCACTATATTCTAAGAAAAGAAAAAGTTAATGAAAATGGCTTTGAATACGAAAAACTTATTGATGGTAAAATTGAAGGAGCTCCACATTTAAAACCTGAACATTTGTCTATTTTCGATACTGCAAACAAATGTGGTAGCGGAAAAAGATATATTACTTATATGGGACATGTTCTAATGATGGCAGCAATAACTCCAATGATATCTGGTTCTATATCAAAAACTGTAAATTTACCTAAAACTGCTACCATTGAAGATTTCAAAGAAGTTATCTTAAGGTCATGGAAATTAGGTGTTAAAGGAATTGCCTTATATAGAGATGGCTCAAAGGCAAGCCAACCACTTAACACTTCTTTATCCGAGGATAAAGAACTATTACTTGAAGATTTATCTTACAAGGATCTTTTAAATAAAGCAAAATCGCTACATGAAATTAATAATCATTCTACAAGAGAAAAACCAATTGGAATACGTTATGGGACTACTCATCCTGCTCAAATTGATGACGTAAAAGTCTATACTACTGTAAATAGACGTTCTGATGGAAAAATTTCTGAAATATATATAACAACAGATAGGGAAGGAACAATTATTACTGGGCTGCTTAATTCTCTTTCAAAATCAATTTCAGTAATGCTTCAATATCATGTTCCTGCAGAAGATATATCTAAAATGCTTAGAGGACAAAAGTTCGAACCTTATGGTTTCGTACAAAAGCATCCTTACATTAAATCAGTTTCTTCTATTTCTGATTTAATTAGCAAGATTATTGACATAGAACTAGGTGACTTTAGCAGATGCCAAGTTAAGCCTGAAGGATACGGAAATAATATACCTAGAAATCCACTAATGGGTGATGAGAATGAAATTTCAGCTAGCATAGTGGAAGATGATATTACATCTTGTTCTGAAATCACTGAAGAACCTAAAGGTGAAAGATTATACTCTGAAACCTGCTCTCATTGTTCAAGTACTAAACTTGTTAAAAGTGGTACTTGCAAGGTTTGTTTGGATTGCGGAACAACTACGGGGTGTAGCTAACCCCTAACCTTTAAGATTTGTTTTATTTTACACTTAACCCTCTGGATTAATCTCCAGAGGGTTTTTATTTTTCAAACTACTATAAATAATCACAATATAAAAAATATAACAGTTTTAGAAACCTATGTAGGTGGAATTAAAGTGTACTAAAAAAGGAGTATAGATTTTATATTAAAATCTATACTCCTTTTTAAATTATTTTTATTTCTTATTGTTCTTACCGCTCTTCGGTTTATCCTTTGGACTAATTACAACGTTATTCTTAACTCTATTCGGTTTAGCCTTAGGCCTAATTACAACGTCCTTCTTATTATCTTTTTTATTACCCATAGTTGTATAATTTGTTTTAGAAGCATTTCTCTTTTTTAAAAATCCTGATAAATCCATAAACCATAAAGATAAGATAACAACAATTCCTGGTATTACATAGTTCCTTACAACTATATTCATGCTAGGCCATATGAGCATAGGCACGATAAATACTACTATAGCTGCTGAAAGAACTATCCACTTACTAACTTTAATCTTAGGTAATACATAAGTTTTTAAACCATAATATACTACAAGCATAACAATCGAACCCACAATAATCTTAAGTATTGCAATAAATATATCCACTTAATCCCCTCTTTCTATAAGTTCCGTATATTTCACTATCGTATATGAACCTACTCTATACATTATCAAACATTTCTTACTATATATCAATAGCTTATGCAATAATTTATATTTTTATATTTCTATTACAAAATAAATATGATAAAATGTGTTTGGGTAGTATCTATTAAGAACTGCACCTAATTGTTTAAAATATTATTTTTAGTTAAATTTCTGCTCATATCTTTATGAATGAGACAGCTATACAGGAGTCTCCCACCCTCAGATGTTTGAGGTATCTTTTAGACTGTATAAAATTGGAGGCGATATTATGGTTATAGGCTTTATCGGAAGTGGAAAGGTAGGATTTTCCCTTGGAAAATATTTTTCCATGAAAGGAATAAGTTTATCGGGATATTATAGTAATTTATATAAAGACGCTATAGAAGCATCCCAGTTTACTAATTCAAAAGCTTACAAAAATATTAATGATTTGGCACGGGATAGTACAATAATTTTCATTACAACTCCTGATGACTCTATCATTAAAGTTTGGCAGAAATTATCAACTTTTAACTTAACTAATAAAATAATATGTCATACTAGTGGCTCTTTAACCTCTAGCATTTTTTCAAATATAAACAATTCAGATGCACTCGCATACTCAATTCACCCTATTTTCGCTTTTTCCGATAAATATAACTCCTATAAGACTTTACAAAATGCATCTTTCTCTATAGAAGGACCAGAAAATCATATGCATGAAATCGAAGTTTTTTTAAAATCACTAGGAAATAAAACTTTTATTATTAATAGTGATAATAAGGCACTTTACCACTTAGCTAGCGTCACTGTATCTAATCTTGTACTATCTTTAATCAATACAGGATGCAGTTACTTAAGTAAATGTGGACTTAGTGAAAATGATGCTTTAGAAGCATTGTTACCCTTAATTCAAAATAATATTGATAATGTAAAAAATAATGGCTTTATAAATGCACTAACTGGTCCTGTTGAAAGAAATGATGTAGGCACAGTAAAAATGCATATGGATGCCCTTCCAAAAGAAGACGTAGATCTATATAAAAATTTATCACTAAAATTACTATCATTATCAGAGAAAAAGCATAAAAATGACGATTATGAGAAGCTTAAAGAATATATAGAATCGCAAGGGGGTAATTAATTGAAAAATTCAATTTCAACTTTTATATCCGCGAAAAAAGCTAGTAAGAAATTAACAATGCTTACAGCTTATGATTATTCCATGGCAAAGCTCATTGATGAATGTGGTGTTAATGGAATTTTAGTAGGAGACTCCTTAGGAATGGTTTGTCTCGGGTATAAGGACACCTTAAGCGTCACTATGGATGATATGCTACATCATACTAAGGCCGTTGCTAGAGGCTCAAAGAATGCCCTTCTAGTATCTGATATGCCTTTTATGTCTTATCAAGCTTCAAATTATGATGCAGTTAAAAATGCAGGTAGATTTATACAAGAAGCTGGAGCAGAGGCAATTAAGCTTGAGGGGGGAGCTATAGTTTGCCCGCAAATTAGTGCGATAGTCAAAGCTCAAATTCCTGTAATGGGTCATATTGGCCTAACCCCTCAATCTGTTAATATGTTTGGAGGCTTTAAAGTTCAAGGAAAAAATATTACTGACGCAAAGAAGATTATTGAAGATGCTAAAAATATAGAAGCAGCAGGTGCGTTTGCTATTGTACTTGAATGTATACCATCTAAACTCGCAGACATTATATCAAAGGAAATCTCTATCCCAACTATCGGAATAGGGGCTGGAGGTGGATGTGACGGCCAAATTTTAGTATATCAAGATATGCTTAACATGTTCTCAGACTTCAAACCTAAATTCGTAAAAAATTTTGCAAATGTTGGAGACCTAATGCGTGAAGGATTCAAATCATATATTAGAGAAGTTGACGCGGGAACTTTTCCAAACGAAGAACACTGTTTTAAGATGGATGAGGAAATTTTAAATAAATTATATTAATTTGAAGGGAAGTGAATCTGATAAAGTAAGGTATTTGATTACACCTTACTTTGTTTGTAAAAATGAATATTGTAAAAACTATTGAAGAAGCACGGAATCAAGTAAAAGCATGGAAAAAAGAAGGTTATAGTATTGCCTTAGTCCCTACTATGGGATATTTACACGAAGGTCATGAAAGTCTCATAAAACGTGCTTCATGTGAAAATGGGAAAGTTATAGTTAGCATATTTATAAATCCTATACAATTTGGTCCTGGCGAAGATTTAGCTTCATACCCAAGAGATTTAGATAGTGATAAAGTTCTTTGTGAAAATGCAGGAGCCAATTTAATTTTTATTCCTGAAGTTTCGGAAATGTACTTCCATGATGCTGTAACAAATGTCTGCCTACGAGAACTCACAAATGGATTATGTGGTGCTAAACGGCCTGGTCATTTTGACGGAGTATGTACCGTAGTTTCAAAATTATTTAATATAATTCCTGCAGATAGCGCTTATTTTGGTGAAAAAGATGCCCAACAGTTAGCTGTAATAAAAAGAATGGTAAGAGACCTTAATATCGATATAACAATAATTGGTTGTCCTATTGTACGCGAGGAAGATGGCCTGGCAAAAAGCTCCCGTAATGCTTATCTTTCATCTAAAGAAAGAAACGCTTCCTTAATTTTGAACAAAAGTCTTACTAAAGGTAAAGAAATATTATTTTCCGGAGAAAAATCTGCTGATACATTAAAAGAAAACATAAAAAACCAAATTGAAAGTGAAGTTTTAGCTAGAATTGATTATATAGAAGTTGTAGACGCTTTGTCACTAAATTCTATAGAACTTGTTAATAAACCTACTCTTGTTGCCATCGCAGTGTACATTGGTAAAACAAGACTTATAGATAATTTTATATGGGAGGGATAACACAATGGTTTTAACTATGCTAAAATCTAAAATACACAGAGCCGTTATTACAGAATCTAAATTGAATTATGTGGGAAGTATAACGATTGATAAATTACTAATGGAAAATGCAAATATCTTAGAGTATGAAAAAGTTCAAATAGTAGACATCGACAATGGAGAAAGGTTTGAAACCTATGCTATTTGTGGAGATGCTGGTAGTGGTGTAATGTGTATAAATGGAGCCGCTGCAAGATGTGTTCAACCTGGTGATAAAATAATAATTATGACTTACTGCCAAATAAATAGTGAGGAAGCAAAAGTGTTTAACCCTACCGTAATATTTGTTGACAACACTAATAATATAAAAGAAATAACACGTTATGAAATACCTGGAGAAATTAAATAATTTTTTTTTATAAAGCAGTAATAATTTTTAAAAAATTGTAAACAATAGTATTGGAAACTTTATTAAAAAGGAGATGTATACATTGAAAGCATTAGACGTTACTGCACTAGTATTAGTTATTATAGGAGCTGTTAATTGGGGGTTAATTGGATTTTTCCGATTTGACCTTGTAACAAGCTTATTTGGAACAGGTACAGCATTTAGTAGAATAATATTTGCTTTAGTCGGTATAGCTGGATTATATGCTTTATCTTTCTTAGGAAGGGACAGATATGGCGACAGAGATAGAACTGAAGTTAAATAATTACAATCAAACAGTAAAAAGAAGCTAAGTTTTAAACTTAGCTTCTTTTTACTGTTTACTTTTAATATATTATTTTTCAACATTTAAGTGTTCTGTGTAAAAATCACTTGAATCTTAGCTGAACCAAGGAAGTTTTATCTGTAGTTCTTATAACTATTAGGCTATAAGAGTCTCTTTTGCTTATGTCTTTTAATATATTTGAAATATCTTTATCTAACATCATTAAATTACTACCTGCTTTAGTTTTAATTTGATATCCACTTAAAGTTTTTACCATAAATAAATTTTCCCATTGATGTGGAATATATTCACTAAAATTTATTTCAAAAATTATACCATCACTCTGAAGTAATTCAAGTAGGCTATTGTACCCATCTCGTAAAATATTTTTTTCAAATTTCAACTTCTCAATATCAGAATTATTCTGTTTCAAAAGCTGGTTTTCTTTTATTAATTCTAAATCGTATTGTTCTTTTTTGTAATTAAGCTTATTGATTTTATTTTCTACCACACTTAAATAATAATTTTTATTATCTCTATCCATTATTATTACCTTGCCTTTCCTAGTATTATATAGGTAAAATGTAATTGAGGTGATTATATATGAACGGACTTATAAATTGGATTGATAATAACATAAAATATATAAATAAAAAAATGAAATTATATCTAATTACATTTTATAATAGAATATACTTTATAATCAACAAAAATTTTACTTTAAGCAAAATTTATAAACCAATTATTAAAAATAAAATGGATATAAATAAGAATTTACAGCAAACTTTAAATATTCAACATAATAAAAATAAATCAGCTGAAAAAATCATATTAAAATTAAAGGCGGAAAATAAATCACTTAATGATAAAATATCTATAATACAAAATATTATAACCAAAAGGCACAATTAATCATAACTTCAACATTTGAATCAATATTATACTTATCTTTGGCCAATACTATATTAAAGTAGATAAAAAAAGAGAGGTGATTTTTATTGTTTCAAAGTATGTGCCAAGATAAAAATTATAAGAATTTAATAAATGGTGAATGGGTTACGTCTAAAAATACTATAGATATTTTATCTCCTGTTGACAATCATTTAGTAGGTAAAATACCAGCTATGAGTATCGCTGAGGCGAGCTCCGTTATTTCAAATTCAAAAGAATCTCAAAAATCCTGGGCCGATATGCCAATTAGCTCTCGTGCATCAATTTTGCATAAATGTGCTACACTCTTAGATCAAAATATAGATTATTTATCTTCAATTATGCAAGCAGAAATAGCTAAAGACAAAAACTCTTGTATTGCCGAGATAAAACGAACTGCAGATTTTATTAGATTTACTGCAGATGCTGGTAAACATTTAGAAGGTGAAACTATAG